>CALDFW010000176.1 GCA_937942165.1 uncultured bacterium
GTCAATTCCCAGTAGACAAACAGAGTGATCAGGTCGCCCGCGAAAACTGCGCCAATGGCCGTGCCTGCATATATCGCCCCGCTGACGTGCTGTAGAGCATCCTTGACGTGCAGGGCGTAGAGGGCGCTGAGGAAAGCCGCCAAGTGAAATATATAGCCCCATACAAGGGCCAGACGATCAATCCGAATGGGCGTTAGTTCGTAGGAAAACAGGCCGAGCGTAATAGAGGTGCCCACCTCAAACTGAAGTAAGTGCAAAAAGCTGAGGACGGGCAAGAGCAGGGAGATTGCTCCCTGTATGCGACCTTTGGTAAAGGCCAGCAGCAGTGCGCCGACGGCTAGTAGGGTGCCGGGGGGCAGCTCATGCATCGTAATAATCCTCTCGGCGTAAGACCACGCGTCGCCATAGCCAACCGGCACCAACAATGAGAGCGTATGCGGCAAATCCGAATACGGGATAGAAGCCGTAAGTGCTTTCTACCTCAAAATAGACGTGCCTGTGAATCGCGAAGTCTGCGGCGAAAAGCAGTGCACATACCGCGCCTAAGGCGTGGAAAAGTTTGGTTTGGTTGCGATTCTGATCGAGCCACCGCTCGTCGCGTTTTTTGTCGGACATACCTACCTCAGGGTTGGACAATGGGAGCCAGAAGCTGGTATATGGGATCTGTGAAAAAGAAGAGAAGCACGCATCCCAGAGCGGTCAGGCAAAGGGGAATCAGGCAAAACAAGGGAGCCTCGTGAATGCCTTCCCCATGGTGCCCGTCGTCGCTCGTAGCCTTGCTGAAAAAAGCGCGAGCGGGAATGGGGAGGAGGTAGGCAATGTTGAGCAGCGAAGATAGCATGAGCACGCCAACTAGAAGCAGGTGGCTCGTATCGGCCGCGCCCAGTGCTAAGTACCACTTGCTCCACGAGCCGCCCAGTGGAGGAACCCCAATAATGCTCAGCGATCCGATAATGAATGCAGCCATGGTGAAGGGCATCTGTCGACCTATCCCGCGCATATCGCTGATTTCCGTCTTATGGAGCGCCACCATAATGGCGCCCGCGCAAAAAAATAGGGTGATCTTACCAAAGGCGTGCATTGCAATGTGTAAACCCGCGCCTAAAATGCCGTGTGCATTGGCCAGCGCTGCGCCGAGTACGATATAGGAGAGTTGGCTAATCGTCGAGTAGGCCAATCTCGCTTTGAGGTTGTCCTGCTGCATGGCAACGAGTGAAGAGAGGACGATGGTTCCCCCCGCGATATAGGCCAGGTAAATGTGGAAACCCGTGCTGCTCAGATGGTCGATGCCAAAGATATACACGACTACCTTCACAATAGTGAAAACGCCCGTTTTTACTACGGCGACCGCGTGCAGTAGGGCACTGACTGGCGTGGGAGCGACCATTGCGTTGGGCAGCCAGCGATGTATGGGCATCAGAGCTGCTTTACCCGTCCCATATGCGTAGAGAAAGAGCAGGATGCCGGTCATAAGCGGCGTTGCGTGTCCAGCCAGGATACCCCCCTGGATAAAACTCAGGGTGCCTGCTACGTGATAGGTCAATAAGACTCCCAATAGAAGGAGGCCGATAGAGGTCGACAGCAGAATACCCATGTAAATACGGCCAGCACGGAGGGCCTCTGGTGTGCGGTGATGCGTAACCAGTGGATAGGTAGAAAGCGTCAGTACTTCGTAGGAGAAAAACAGGGTGAGCATATTGCCGGAGAAAGCGGCAGCGAGGGCTGCAGAAATCGCGACGGCAAAAAAGGCGAAGAAACGCGTTTGGTTTTCCTCGTGGTGGCCGCGCATATAGCCGATGGCGTAGAGTGAAGTCAGAATCCACAGGCCCGATGCGACCAGAGAGAACAGCATGCCCAAGGGCTCGATTTGGAAGGCTAGGTCGAGTCCCGGCAACACCTCTAATAGGTGAAGCGTGGGACGTCCGCCCGAAGCGACCTCGGGATAGAGCGTGCACACGACGATAAAGGTCGCCGTTGCAACGGAGAGCATGGCGCAGTCTCGAAGGTTGGGCGATTGTCCTAATAGGGCTACGAGCAGCGCACCTAACGCAGGCAGTAGGATGGCGACAGCAATGGCCATTTCAGCGCTCATTGTCCACCTCCCAATAGCCACAGTGCGGCTCGCTGCGCCAATCCCGCCGTCACGTCGGTTTGCAACCCGAAATAGAGCGTTGTTGCCAGCAGCATCCAGAGTGGGATCTGCATGGAAAGCGGCGCTTCATCGGAGGAGGCCTCTGCGGGTGGCGGCTGAAAATAGGCGACTTCGACAAAGCGCCAAACGTAGGCTACAGCCAGCAGAGAAGATATGAGTAGGAGCACGGTTACGGGCCACCAGCCCAGTTCCAGCGTTCCCAAGAGCAAGTACCATTTGCTGATAAAACCGGCCGTGAGCGGAACGCCTATAAGCCCCAGGCCCCCCAAAACAAAGGCGAAGCTGGTAATGGGCATGCGCTTGCCCAAGCCGGCCATGTCTTCAAGGCGAGAAGAATGGAGGCGCAGGACGATACACCCAACGGCCAGAAAGAGAGCCCCCTTCATCAGGGCGTGGTTGAACATATGCGCTAGCCCTGCCGTGAGGCCCGTCACAGTGCCCATGCTGATGCCTAAGACGATGTATCCGATTTGGGCAACGCTCGAATAGGCGAGCAGGCGCTTGAGGTCGGTTTGATAGATCGCCACGGCCGATGCGACCACAATCCCCAGGAGAGCCAATGGCAGCAAGACGTCGTTAAAACCCAGCGTGTCAAAGGCGTATTCCGCACCAAATATTGTGAATACGAAGCGAAGAAAAACGTACAGCGAAACCTTGGTGGACGTTGCTGCGATAAAAGCGGTTACGAGCGAAGGGGCATAGGAATACGCGTTGGGCAGCCAGGCGTGCATCGGAAAGAGCGCGATCTTGAGCATGATGCCGATGCTTAAGAAGGCGAAGGCCATCAGGATAGTGCGCGTATCCTCGACCATTTTTACCCGCTGTGCCAGATCAGCCATATTCAGGGTGCCGGTCATCATGTACATCAAGCCCACTGCAATCAAGATAAAGGTGGCGCCAATCGTGCCCATGATCAGGTATTTGTAGGCGGCTTTAAGCGCGCGAGGATCGCGGCTTACGCTGATAAGCGCGTAGGAAGCCAGCGAAGATATCTCGAGGAAGACGTAGACATTAAAGGCATCGCCAGTGATCGTGATACCGAGCAGGCCGGTCAGGCATAGGAGAAAGGCTGCGCAGAAAAGATGATGTCGATCCTGAGGCAATTCGCTTGCGGCGCTCTGCGGCGCATAGAGAAGAACCACCGCGGCAATGCCGCTCACCAAGACGAGAATGTATGCGTTGAGTAAATCTATGCGGTACTCAATGCCAATAGGTGCATCCCAATTGGCCATGGTATAAACGATGGGTCCGGATTCTACCACCTGCATTAGGAGTGCAGCACAGGCGGCAAAAACCAGCCAACCGACGCCTGTGGTCAGGGGCCAAATAAGGGCCGGGCGACGCAGCAGCGAGCACAGAGGGGCTGCTATCATTGGCAATACAATGGGGACAATCGGCAGGTGGCTACTCACGGGCTGTCCTCCTGCGCGATGAGTTCATCTTCTTCAATCGTCCCAAAGTGCTCCTGGATTCGAATAACCAGCGCCAGTCCCACCGCGGTCGTAGCTATGCCTACGACAATGGCGGTCAGAATAAGCACGTGGGGGAGGGGATTGGAAAAAGTGTCGTATCCGTCTCCCAAAATCGGCGCTGTGCCGTCCTTGACCTTGCCCATTGTTATGTAGAGCAGGAATACCGATGTCTGAAAAATGCTCAACCCAATGAGTTTCTTAACGAGGTTGCCGCTGGCGATTACGTTGTAAAAACCCACCATCATCAGGAAGATCGCGATCCAGTAATTGTATAGGCCGAGTGCGTCGCTCATGAACGCCTCCTGCCAGAAAAACTGAAAAACATGGAGGTCATTACCGTTGCTACCGTGATGCCAACGCCTAACTCTATGAGAAGTATGCCGATGTGTTCACCGTGCGTTGCTTCCTCGGCTAGCGCTCGATACTGCAAAAAGTTGCCGTCCATAAAGAGCGATGCCAAGCCGGTTCCAGCATAGAGCAAGAGGCCAAATGCAACCAGTCCGTGCAATACGTTTGGTGGAATAATCTGGCGGGCCTTATCCAATCCGTTAACCAGTGAGTATAGAATAATACCGGCGGCAAAGATTACGCCTGCTTGGAAGCCTCCACCCGGACCAAAATCGCCGTGGAACTGCACGTAAAGGCCAAAAAGCAGTATGAGCGGTATAAAAAACTTGCTCTGAACGCGCAGAATCATGGCGTGCGCCATAGCCTCTTTGTCGGGCTTTTCCTCGACGGTCGACTGTTCGTCGCGCCGTTTCTCATGCTGTAAGAGAAGCAGCACGGCCATACAGGCGGTGAAGATGACCGCAGTTTCTCCCAGCGTATCGTAGCCTCTGTAGCTGGCCAATACAGAGGTGACCATATTGGGCACGCCTATTTGAGTGGGTGACACGCCAATGTAGTGCGGCCCTACGTGTTGATGGACAGGGGCCTGCGGGTCGCCAAAGTGGGGCATGTCGAAGGTGCCATAGACGAGCGCACCGCCCGTTAAGAGGGCGACGCAAAGCGCTTTCCAATTGGGAGATCGCTGTGGTTTTTCGCGCTGCGTAGTCAGAGACAGCGTTGCGAGAAAGAGCACGGTAGAAATACCTGCTCCAACCGCAGCTTCGGTAAAGGCCACATCAACTGCGTCTAATACGGTGAAGATACAGGCCATCAATAGGCTGTACACGCCGGTTAGCACGGAAGTTGCGAAGAGGTTCGTCATGCGCGTGACGGCAATAGCGACTATTGCTAGAAACGCCAAGAGCGTCATATCGACAACGTGAATCACGCCTCATCCTCCTCTGCTACGACTTTGGGCTCCAGCCCGCTTTGTCTGGCCGCTTGCGCGATGGCATGCGTCGCCACCGGGCTGGTTAGGATGAGAAATATCAAAATCATCACCAGCTTGGCAGCGTTGAGAGAAAAGCCGCTCTGCAACATGAGGCCTATGAGCACGAAGGCAGAGCCGAGTGTATCCGTGATGCCCGCTGCGTGTTGGCGGCTATAAAAATCGGGTAGGCGCAAAATGCCCAATCCACCTACGGCGCACAGGAAGGCACCGCATGAGAGTAGGGCCCAGCTCGCGTAATAGACGATTAGATCCATTAAGCGGTCTCCACTTTGCCAAAGCGCACAAATTTTAGGATGGCGATTGTGCCTATGAAATTGATTAGGACATATACCAACGCGAGGTCGAGGAATTCGGGACGGCCGCTCAGGAAGCCCAGCACGGCGATAAAGAGCACGGTCTTTGTGCCAAACATGTTGACGGCGAGAATGCGGTCGAATACCGTGGGACCCGACAGGGCGCGCACGAGGGCCATCAGCATGGTGATCAGCACGCCGATCATAGCTGCGATAAACATCAGTCCTCGTTTTCTAAGCGGGTGACGCGGCGGTCCATTTCACCGTCTATGAGCTCTTGCGCTGCTTCTGCAGTCAGGGCGTGTACTTCGATCATTCCGTCTTCGATGTCGACGGAGACCGTGCCCGGCGTAAGCGTTATAGAATTGGCGTAAATAACTTGCCCCAAGTGGGTTTTTTGGCTTGCTTTGACGCGGATCATGCGCGGCGCAATGGGCAGGCTTGGCGACAGCACGCGTTTGGCCAAGTCGATATTAGATTGTATTAGAGCCCACGTTAGCCAGAGGCCGTAAGATAGGCTGCCCCGGACGAGGTGGGTTGGATGTCCTTCGGGGTCAATAATCCGCATGCGGTGGCTGACGAGTAGAACCAAGGCACAGGAAAGCACGCCAAAGGCGAGTAGAAGCGGCGTATAATGCCCTGACCAGATCAGCCATATGGCAAAAAGTAACGTGCTCAAACTCAGTGCGCGGGACACGATATCTCCTCGAAGAATAGGGGCACTGCCGCGCAACAATCTGTGCAATTTGTCGAAAAATGGCAAGGTAAATCCGCCTGAGGAGTGGAGGCGTTTAAACTGCATAGAGCAGAGAATGGTTCACGCCTTTCACTCGCTTTGTATTTCGAGAAACCGAAAATTCTTCTCACCGTGCCGTTGGTAGGAGCGCACGAAATTACCGAGACTTCTCTATCTCTTTTTGAGGCATAATGGAAAGTAATCCTCGCGTCTTTATGCTCGATGTAGAACATTTGCTACGCGTTCGTTCCCTGGTTTTTGAGGGCGATGAGGGCTTTGTTGCCGCGGACGAACGGCTGCTTGAAGCGGCTAATAAGGCCTTGGCAACGCGGCCGTTTTCCGTGGTGGAGAAGGAGGAAGTGCCTCCCAGTAACAGCCGGCGCGACTATATGAGTCTGGCTCCTAACTGGTGGCCTGATCCAGATGTAGAAGGGGAAATGCCCTATGTGCACAGAGAAGGGGAAGTCAACGGGGAATGCGAAGCATATGACCATCCGCGCCTAGTCGGTCTATGCTCGGCGGTTGGCACGCTGAGCACGGCTTACTTCTTTAGCGACTTTGAGGATTTTGCCGAGCGGGCAGCGCTGCTGCTGCGCATTTTCTTTCTCGACGAGCAGACGGCTATGAATCCTCATCTCGAATATGCGCAGGCGATCAGGGGGCGCTGTCTAGGACGGGCAGAGGGTATTATGGATGCTCACGGTTTCAGTTGGCTGGTCGATCACGTGGGGCTGCTGGTGAATTCATCCTCATGGAACGCGGAGGATCAGGCGGATCTAGAAGCCTGGTTTAGCCGGTACCTAGACTGGCTGTCAGAGAGCGAGTTCGGCGTAGAAGCACGGGGAAGAGAAGATAGTCACGGCATATGCTGTGATGTTCAGGTCACTGCTCTCGCTCTTTTCTGCCGTAAGAAAGGGATCGCGGAGCAGGCGTTTGAGCGCGCGCAGGCGCGTCTCTTCAAGCTCGTAGCTTCCGATGGCAGTCAGCCAGGACAAGTGGAGGGCGCGGATTCACTCAATCGCTGTATGACGAATATCGGCGCCTTTTTTGATCTGGCCGATTTGGGAAGATCGCTGGGCTACGACCTCTGGTCTGGAGAAGAGGGGGACAGACTGCAAAGCGCCACCTTATGGTTGATCAACCATGGCTTTGATGCCGAGTGGCCCTGGGAAAGGGGGACGTCGACGGAGTCCCTGCAGTGGGTTCCTCTACTACTCAGGGCTGCGCAGCGCTTGCCGGACAGAGGCGTGGAGAAACGACTGCGGCAGATTGGTGATGAAGCGGTAGTCAGCGATTGGTCGTATCTACTCTATTCCTCACCGGATCGATGATCGATTTGGATAGATCGATTGCACTGCAGCTGGAGCGGACTGCCGCGCTCGATCTCGAAATAGAGGCGCTGGTAGGAGAAGAAAATCAACTAAGGCGACTTCAAGGTGAAGTCGACGCGCTAGAGGGGCGCGTCTCGAGGGCAATGGTACCCCCGGCCCTTCGGGGATGTCTTGTAGGTATAAAGGATATTTTTCACGTTGATGGACTGCCCACGCGGGCCGGATCGCTGCTGCCGCCCGAAGCGTTGGCGGGGGAGGAAGCAGCCTGCGTTCGTTTGCTCAAAGAGGCCGGGGCGCTGGTCTTGGGGAAGACGACCACCACGGAGTTTGCTTTCTTTGAACCCGGACCAACGCGGAACCCGAATAATACGGCCCATACGCCCGGTGGATCGAGTAGCGGTTCAGCTGCCGCCGTGGCCGCTGGGTATTGTCCTTTAGCCATCGGTAGCCAAACGGTGGGTTCCGTCATACGTCCGGCCGCTTTTTGCGGCGTTCTGGGGTTTAAGCCGTCTTGGGGACGCATTCCAAGTGAAGGGATGCTCTACTACTCTCCTTCGGTTGATACGGTGGGCGTCTTTGCCCGCTCATGCGCATGGATGGAGGTTGCCGCCAGCGTGCTCTGCGCCAATTGGAAGTCCGTCGGAGAGCCGAGACTGCCGACCGTTGGTATTCCCGAAGGGCCCTATCTCGCGCAGGCCTCGGGCGAGGCCTTGGCTCTCTTTGAAGGGCAGGTGGACCGGCTTCAAGGAGTAGGATGGACCGTACGGCGCGTGCCGCTCCTGAGCGATATTGGTGAAATAAATGCTCGACATACGCGCTTAATCAGCGGGGAAATGGCGCGCGTACACGCCGATCTTTTTGCCCAGTATGAAGCGTTATATCGTCCCAAGACTGCCCAGTTGGTGCGGGATGGACGCGCGGTAACTGAGCGCGAAATAGGTCGAGCACGAGCGGGGTGTGTACGACTGCGCGAGGAAGTTGAAGCGGCAATGGACGCCTCCGATGTAGACATGTGGCTCACACCGGCGGCCACGGGGCCGGCACCGCGCGGATTGGCTTCTACGGGAGATCCGGCCATGAATTTGCCCTGGACACACGCTGGCCTGCCGAGCTGTGCCGTGCCCTGTCAACGGGTTGCGGGAAATCTGCCGATGGGCCTGCAGTGCGTAGCTCGCTCAGGTCAGGATGAGCTCTTGCTGCAGTGGGTCCGATCGTTGGAAGGAATCTTAGACTATGAATAATGCCCGTGCTGTGCTAGCCCGTGAGCTGGCCATTGATGCGATTGATGACCGTCTGTATGGCTCCTTTATCGAGCATTTGGGAAGGGCCGTATATGGAGGGCTATACGAACCGGGGCACCCCACGGCGGATGGGCAGGGGTTTCGCGGCGACGTCTTGGACCACGTGCGTGCGCTGAATACGCCTATCGTGCGCTATCCCGGGGGCAACTTTGTCTCTGGCTATCGCTGGGAGGACGGCGTGGGGCCACTCGAGGCGCGTCCGCGCCGCTTAGATCTAGCCTGGAAGTCGCTCGAGCCGAATGCGTTTGGAACGGATGAATTTGTACGTTGGTGTCGCAAGGCTGGAACCGAGCCCATGATGGCGATTAACCTGGGTACTCGGGGCGTAGATGCGGCGCGCAGCCTGGTTGAGTACTGCAATCATCCGTCCGGGACGCAGTATAGCGACTGGCGCGTCGAAAACGGCTGCGCCGAGCCGCATAACATCAAGGTTTGGTGTTTGGGCAATGAAATGGACGGCGATTGGCAAATTGGGCACAAGACCGCCCTAGAATACGGTCGGCTTGCCGAAGAAGCGGCCAAAGTAATGCGCTGGGTTGACCCGACAATCGAACTTGTAGCCTGTGGTTCGTCTTCGCGCACGATGTCGACGTTTCCCCAATGGGAAGCGACCGTCTTAGAGCACACTTATGCGCACGTAGACTACATCTCACTGCATACCTACTACGGGAATCGAGACGGCAATACGGCGCATTTTCTTGCCCAGTCCATAGGAATGGACGCGTTTATCGAAGAAGTAGTAGCGACCTGTGACTTTATTCGCGCCAAAAAGCGTCACAAGAAGCGTATGATGCTCTCCTTTGATGAGTGGAATGTGTGGTTCCACTCTAACCAAGCGGATCGCCAACAGCAGCCTTGGCAGGAGGCGCCCCCGCTCTTGGAAGATCTTTACACAGTGGAAGATGCCCTCGTCGTGGGCTGTATGCTTATTTCGCTTATCAAGCACTGCGACCGAGTGCGGATAGGCTGCTTAGCCCAGTTGGTCAACGTAATTGCCCCAATTTTTACGGCGACAGGTGGGGGTATTGTCAAACAGACAACCTACTTTCCCTTTATGCACGCTTCGCGCTATGGACGCGGGACTGCGTTAGATATGAAAGTGGATAGTTCGAGCTATGAGGACCCGGTATTTGACGCGGTGCCCTATGTAGAAGCAGTGGGTGTGCTGTCAGAAGATCGCGGCGAGCTAACGGTTTTCGCCGTTAATCGCAACCTGGAAGAGGTGGTGGGGCTGGACGTAGACCTGCGCGATTTTTCAACGGCGCGTGTGGTCGAACATATTGCACTCACCCATTCTGATCTCAAAGCGGTAAACACGCTGGAGCAGCCCGACAGAGTGGCACCTTCGGCACTGGATGATTCCGTTGAGGAGCATGAGTGTAAAACGCGCATCGCGCTGCCCCCAGCTTCTTGGAACGTAGTGCGTTTCTCTCTTGAGGCATAGCGAATGGATGCAGAGCAGAAATATCTTTTTGATCTACAGGGGTATCTCGTATTGAAGGACGTAGTGCCACCGGCCTATGTTGAGGCCTGTAACAGGGCGCTCGATCGCTATGAAACAATGGATTCAGATGCGTATCCGTTGCCCCTCTGCTTGGGACAAGAGCGCACGTCGGATAACTTGTATATATCTAATATTCTGGAGGGTGATCCCGCCTTCGAATCGCTCGTAGACCTGCCGCCGGTGCTCGATGTTATTGCCGAAGTGACCGGGGGACCGTACCGGCTGAATCACACCTATGCCATCTATCGTTGGCTTGGCGGCTATACTCGACTGCATATGCACGGGACCCCCATTATTCCCAAATGCCAGTATCACTGTCGAAATGGACAGATGGTTTCTACTCTGACGAAAGTGGTTTTTCCGATGCTCGACTGTGCGGCAGAAGACGGCTGCTTTGCCGTAATTCCAGGTGCACATAAGAGTAACTTCTCCAAGCCGTGGGGCAATGAGCCCGTGGATAACCCTCCGCTTAGGGCGGTGCCCGCCCAGGCTGGAGATGCCATTATATTTACCGAGGCCCTAACCCACGGATCGATGGTCTCCACTTCGGGCAAGCCCCGACGGACGCTCTACTATTGTTATAGCACGGGTTACATGCCCGATTGGGGTGGGCAGGGGCTGCATTTTAGCGAAGCGATTTATGAACAACTCAATGCCTCGAGGAGTGAAATACTCCGTCTCAAGTAAGGGAGATTTGACGATGTTAAACGACACGCAGATAGAGCAGTATCGCGAAAAGGGCTATGTCGGCATTGAAGGCGTGCTCAGCGCAGATGAAGTCGCGTCATTGCGTCGAGTAACGGACGAGTTTGTCGAGCGTTCGCGCGGCATCAGCGAGAGCGATGACGTATTCGATCTGGAACCCGGTCACAGCGCTGACGACCCGCGTCTGCGGCGCCTCAAGAGCCCGATCAATGCGCATGAAGTCTATGATCAGACCATTCGGCACGATAAAATTCTCGATATAGTTGCCCAGCTTATTGGTCCAGCTATACGGACCAACGGCAACAAGCTGAATATGAAATCAGGTGGGTTTGGCAGTCCCGTTGAATGGCATCAGGACTGGGCATTCTACCCGCATACCAATGATGACCTGCTGGCCGTAGGCGTTTGCATAGATGATATGAGCGAAGAAAATGGGTGTTTGTTGGTTGTGCCTGGTTCGCATAAGGGCCCCATACTCAATCACCATCAGGATGGCTGTTTTGCCGGGGCGGTGACGGAAGAAGACTTTGACGATGGAAAAGCCGAGAAAGTGGAACTAAAGGCCGGAGGGATTTCAATCCATCACGTGCGCGCGCTGCACGGTTCGTTGCCCAATGCCTCACCCAATCCACGACGGTTGCTGCTTTTTCAGTACTGTTCGGGTGACTCATGGCCTCTGACGAGGATGGAGTGGGAAGGCTACTGCGCGTCCTTTCTTCGCGGCGAACCGACGAATCAGCCCCGTGTGAGAGAAGTCCCGGTCCGCATACCGATGCCGGCTGCCAAAGTGGGTGGTTCAATCTATGCCACGCAGACGGTACTCAAAAAGTCAACCTTTGGAGAGGCGCAAGGCGTTGGGGGCTAATATGACCGAGTGTACATGGAGCTTTCCCTATGCGTCTCAGCGCATGCCCGTATTGGCGTCTAATGCGGTAGCTACATCGCAGCCGCTGGCGGCCCAAGCCGGATTGGAGATGCTTCGGCTAGGAGGCAATGCGGCCGACGCGGCGCTGGCGACGGCCATTGCGCTTACGGTCGTCGAACCCGCGATGAACGGCATCGGCTCAGACGCATTTTGCATTCTGTGGGATGGTAAAGAGCTACACGGCCTCAACGCGTCGGGACGCGCTCCTGCGGCGTGGTCTCCAGCCTATTTTGCCGGGCGCGAATCGATGCCTAAAAGCGGCTGGGATACCGTCACCGTGCCCGGCTGTGTTTCAGCGTGGGCAGAGGTTTCTAACCGCTTTGGAAAATTGCCCTTTGCTCGACTTTTCGAACCGGCTATTCGCTACGCAGAATCGGGCTTCTTGGTAGGGCCCATTACCGCGCAAGCGTGGGCGGGCGCCGCCAAGGTGCTGGGTTCCTATGAGGGATTCGCACAGACTTTCTTGCCAATGGGACGGGCGCCGCGCGTTGGAGAACGCTTTCTCTGCGCGGCTCAGGCCCGGACTCTAGAGCGCATCGCTGAAACGGGTGGGGAAGACTTTTACCGAGGCGCGCTAGCTGAGAAAATAGCGGCCGATGCGGCGCGTTTGGGAGGTCAGCTGACGGAGGACGATCTGGCCGCTCATCGCTCCGATTGGGTGGGGACCATCGAACAGGACTATCGCGGCTACCAGCTGCACGAAATTCCACCTAACGGTCAAGGTCTAGGCGCTCTGCTGTGTCTGGGGATTTTACGCCACGTGGAGGTGGGCAGCCTGCCCGTTGATTCGGTTGACTGCCTACACGTGCAAATTGAGGCCATGAAGCTGGCGCTGGCCGACGCCTATCGCTACGTAGCAGATCCGGCGTATATGGACGTATCCGTCGAAGACCTGTTGGACGAATCCTACTTAGAGCATCGCGCCGAATGCATCGATATGCGGCGGGCGCAGGACCCCGGTCACGGGGTGCCCGATCAGAGCGGCACGGTCTATTTAACGGCCGCCGACGAGCAGGGTATGATGGTCTCCTTTATTCAGTCGAACTACATGGGCTTCGGATCGGGTATCGTCGTACCGGACACTGGTATCAGCCTGCAAAACCGCGGTACGGGTTTTTCGCTGGAAGAGGGCCATCCCAACAGGGTGGATGGGGGAAAGCGCCCATTCCACACGATTATTCCCGCTTTTTTAATGCAGGGAGACCGGCCTCTAATGAGCTTTGGCGTAATGGGCGGTCCCATGCAGGCGCAGGGACACGTGCAGATGGTTCTGCGCCTAGTCGACTATGGGCAGAACCCACAGGCGGCGGTGGATGCGCCGCGTTGGCAGGTCCTCAAGGGGCGATCTGTTGCTATCGAGGAGGATTTTTCCCCGGCGGTCCTTGACGAATTGGCCGGTCGAGGACATCAGCTAGAGCGCCTGCCGCGCCAGCCGATGTTTGGCGGGGCGCAGCTGATTTATCGACTTGTAGACGGCTACTGTGCGGCGTCTGAACCGCGAAAGGAGGGTCAAGCTGTTGGTTTCTAAACCTATGCACCGCAATGTTATACTGGTTGGATGTAAAGATGAGAAGGGCCTGGTCCACCGAATCACGGGGGTGCTGTTTGAAGCGGGTCTCAATATCGTTCGCAACGGTGAGTTTGTCGACGGAGAGAGCAACCGCTTCTACATGCGGACGGACGTAGAAGGAGCGGTTGATAGCGCTGGGCTCTGTCGGGCGCTTGCCGAAGTCTTGCCCGCCGATGCTTGGATTGAAATGCGGTCTCCCAGGCCCAAAAAGATTGCTGTGCTGGCCACTAAGGAATACCACTGCTTGGGAGACTTGCTGCTGCGGCATGCTAACGGAGACCTGAATGCGCAGATATGCGCCGTGTTGAGTAATCACGAAGTTTTGGGGGATCTCGTGCGCACGTTCGACCTACCCTTCCACTGCATATCTCACGTCGATATGGCGCGTGATGAACACGAACGCCTGCTCATTGAGCAGCTTGGTGAGTATGAGTTGGACTATGTCGTACTCGCTAAGTATATGCGTATTCTCAGCCCCGACTTTGTGCGTGCATTTGCCCATCGCATCATCAATATCCACCACTCGTTTCTGCCTGCTTTTATTGGGGCAAATCCCTATCGACAGGCGTTTGAGCGCGGCGTTAAAATTATCGGGGCGACGGCGCATTTTGTAACGGACGATCTCGACGAGGGACCGATAGTAGCGCAAAGCGTCCTACCCGTCGACCACCGGCAGACGGCACGGGATATGGCCCGTGCCGGTCGCGAAGTCGAAAAAATAGCGCTTGCCCGGGCGCTAGATTTGGTCTTTGCCGACCGCGTTGTCGTCGTGGGTAATAGGACGATTATTTTTGATTAGATGTGGGCGCTAAGTCGCTGTGCAACTTCTTTATAGCCCTTTTATATAAAGCCGTTGGTGAGATAATAAAGAAGCCCTGCTGGATGCGAGAAGCTTCCAGCAGGGCTTGCCCCAAGGATGTGGACCGAAGTCCATATGCTTATTTAATCGGCAGCGATATGGGATACTTGAACTAAATTTCCAAAAAAATATCGCTCTCCTTCTTCAGCAGGGGGGCAAGCGCAGCGTAGTGTGAGAAAACCTGCTCTGCACCCGCAGCTATTAGCTGTTCCCTGCTGAGGCTCGAGCAAAAACCGATCGCGCACATGCCTGCGGCTTTAGCCGCCTGTATACCGGCCGTTGAATCCTCTATGACGATGCACTGATGGGGAGGAATGGACAGCTTTTGCGCCGCGTGAATAAACAGATCTGGAGCGGGCTTGCCGCGCTCTACCTCGCTCGCGCTGCAGAGGATGTCAAAGCGGTCGAGTAGGCCCACCTGCTCTAGGGAAAAGCGGATCTTATGGGGGCGGCCAGACGAGGCCACGGCCATGGGAACGTTCTGCTCGGCAAGTCGGTCAAGTAGATCGATTAGGCCGGGGAAGGTCTCCAGCGCGCCTCGGGCTAGGTCAAAGTAAACGGATTCCTTTTCCCCTATTAAGTCGTGGGAAAGCGATCGGCCCGTTTGTCGCGCGTAGTGTGCCAATACGGAAGCGTCGGAGCGACCTAAAAACACTTGGATATCGGCGAGTTCGACGTCGATACCGTGCTTCTTAAGCACGGGAACCCACGCACCGCAGCTCCACTGCTCGCTGTCGACCAACACGCCGTCGCAGTCAAATAGGATACCAGACATGAGGGTAAATATAGCGGCGTGAGACCTATCAACAAAACACAATTGGATCGGAGTGCTCACTAGATGAACTTGCAGCATCTACGCTACTTCATGGCCGTCGCACGAACGGGCGGATTTACTCCGGCAGCGCGCGAGATGAACGTGACCCAGCCGACGGTCAGCAGCGGGATTAGTGAATTGGAACGGGTGCTCAATACCCAGCTCTTTAATCGCGATAGCCGCCACGTCGAACTCACGGGCGAGGGACGGCTGTTGATGAACTACGCTTTGCAAATAGAAGACCTGCTGGATGAGATGGGGGAGAAGTTAGAGCGGGGAGATATGGGCCCGGGGGGAGGATTTCGCTTCGGGGCGATAGATGCGGCCATTATTTACCTTTTGCCCGAAATCCTCAAGCGCTATATGCGTGAAAATCCAGGTGTGGAGCTGAGTGCTCAGGTCGCCCCTTCGCGTTACTTGGTGGATGACTTATTGACGAATCGTTCTGAGTTTGCCGTAATCTCTCTGCCCTACAGTCATCCAAAAATTGCTACTATGCCTCTCTGTGGCGATCGGATGCCTCTGGTTGTAGGCGATGATCACCGCTTTGCTCGTCAGAGCAGAGTGGATCTGGAGGATGTGGTCAAAGAGCCGCTCCTGCTCTTTCACGCCGATTCTGTTTCGCGAAAGATTGTTGACGAAAGGCTTGCTGAGGCCGGTTTGCAGCCCGGTAGAGTCATGGAGATGCGCAGTCCGGAAGCGATGCGTAAGCTTGTTGAAGCAGGGGTCGGTATTTCCTTTCTCCCAGAGAGGGTCGTAGCGGAGTCCGTTGCGCGCGGCGATCTGTGTAAGGTTGAGGTGCGGGGGGTTTCGTTTACAAGAGACATCGGAATTGCCTGGCGGCGCGGTCGCTACTTTGGTCCAGCGATACGACTGCTCCTCGAACAGATCGTATCGACCTATGGAAGCAGGCGCTTTTGGCTGGAGGAAGGCGAGGCCCCTTGAGAGGCTGACTCGTTGGCGCTATGGGCCTGGGCACTGTGCGTTCTCGGCTTAAGGAGCCAGCTGCCGGATCTGCCATCCCTGCGGAGAGCGTCTGTACTCAAAGCGATCGTGTAAACGACTGGCGCGATCGACCCAAAACTCAAGGGTACCGGGACATACGCGATAGCCGTTCCAATGGGGAGGGCGGGGCACGTCTCGCTCGGCATAGTGCGCTTCTAGTTGATTTGTCTCGCGCTCTAGTGCGGTGCGATCGGGTATCGATTCACTCTGTGGAGAGGCCCAAGCCCCTAGCTGAGAGCCGCGCGGTCGCGTTGCAAAGTAGGCATCGGCCTCTTCCGATGAAACTCGTTCAACGTCTCCTTCGACACGCACCTGCTTGCGCAAAGGCTCCCAGTGGAATACCAGCGCAGCGCGTGGGTTTTGTGATAGGTCTCGACCCTTATGAGAATTGCTATTGGTGTAGAAGACAAATCCGCGCTGATCGCATTCCTTGAGCAGGACCATGCGGGCAGAAGGACGCCCTTGCGCATCGGCAGTAGCTAACACCATAGCGTGTGGGAGTGCGACGGTGCTCTGCTGCGCTTCTTCGTACCAAAGGGCAAACTGCGCCAAAGGATCGGGAAGTAAATCGCGTCTGTCCAAGTATGTTTCTTGCATTTTAAGCTCCTCTAAAAGGCAAAATGTGGGCTTAATAAACCCGTAGCGTAGGGACGGCTAGGTCCGTACATAGAGCGTTGAATCACCCTGTAATGAACTCGAAGAAGGCTCTGGCACAGGGGCCTGTAGTGAGAATATATACCAGAGTCGAGGCCGGTGTTCTTATTGCGAGAATACGGGTTTTCTGCGTTTTTTAAACTCGTATTGTTAATGAGAGGGTGAATAAAATGATTGATGCCAAAAAAGCGCGTGCACAGATCGACACGCTGCGCGAAGCCATCCGGCTGCGCAAAGTCGATCCAAAGTTGGCCGACGTCGATCGCTGGCTGGTCTTGGACGGTATGCGCAGAGACCTGCAGGGCAAAATTGATGCGCTAAACAGCGAGAAGAAAGAATTGGCTAAGCTGGGTCGAGAGAACCCAGATGCAGCTCGGGCCAAGGGGGTGGAACTGCGCGACGCATCGCGCGCGCTGGAGGCGGAAATGGCCTCGGTGAACGACGAGTGGCAGCAGATACTCGATTGGTTTCCCAACTGGCCTCATCTCGATATGCCACACGGTGCAGGGGAGGAGGATAATGTTGAGGAGAAGGCGTGGATCCCCGGCGTGGGCTATCTCGAGCGCGATCAGCTCGGGACGGGCGAGGACAGTGCCCGCCACATGCCTCAATTTCCCCTTCATGCCGAAGGCGAATTTACCGCAGCTCATCACTCTGAGCTCGGCGTTGATCTAGGGGGTATAGACACGCTCCAAGCCTCGCAGGTCTCCGGTTCGCGCTTTGCCTACCTGCGCGGCGATATCTCTCGCATGCAGTATGCGCTCAGCCGCCTCCTCATAGATGAACTATTGCACCGGGGGTACGAGATGTTCGTGCCGCCTCTGCTCGTACGCGAACGCGCCCTGTACGGCACCTCTCACTTTCCCGAAGGACGCGATCAAGTCTACGCGATTAGCAGTGATAACGTCGAGGATGGAACCCAGCTCTTTCTGGTGGGCTCTTCGGAGCCAACAAACTTTAGCTATTTTGCGGATCGGGTTATGGACGCTAAAGAGCTGCCCGTTAAAATCTTTGCCTATACGGCATGCTTCCGCTCTGAGGCGGGCTCGTGGGGAAAGGATGTGAAAGGGATCAAACGCGTTCATCAATTCGACAAGATCGAGATGAATTCAGTGTGTTTGCCCGAACAGTCCGAAGCCGTTTATGCCGAGTTTGCCGAGATCAATGAATGGCTCTTACAGCAGCTGAAGTTGCCCTATCGCATGGTCGATAAGTGCACTGGAGATGCAGGTTATTTAGCTAGCCATCGGCAGCGAGATCTAGAAGTCTGGATGTCGGGCTCACGCGAATACATGGAGGTGATGACCGATACCAACACGACCGATTATCAGGCCCGCCGATTGGGCATACGGTATAAAGGCGAAGAGGGACGCGGCATTTGCCACACCGTAAACGATACCGGAGCGGCTATGGGACGGTTGATTATTGCGGTCTTGGACAACTATCAACAGCCGGATGGATCCGTTGTCGTTCCGGAAGCCCTGCGCTCAGTGGTGGGTAAAGAGCGGCTGCATCTAGAAGGTAAATAGGAGAACGGTCTTGTCGGCGATTCGATTAGATGGAAGAGAGATTGCGGCGCAGATGCGCGAGGAGATGGGGAGGGAAGTAGCTCATCTCGCACAAGAGCACATGCTCAGGCCGGGGTTGGCGGTCGTGCTCGTGGGCGAGAATCCGGCTTCCCAATCCTACGTGCGTTCAAAAACGCAGGCCTGCCAGGAGTTGGGTATGCATTCGGTGCAGCTCGATTTCCCCGCTTCGCTAAGCACGGAAGCCCTGTTAGGGACCATTGCTGAGCTCAACGCCGACGAGAGTATCCACGGTATTTTAGTGCAGCTTCCCTTGCCCGGTCAAGACGAAGAGCGCGTGCTAAACGCGGTCTCTCCCGAGAAGGACGTTGATGGACTGCATCCTGTTAATCTCGGTCGCTTGCTCCGGGGAGAAGAAGGGTTCTGGCCCTGCACGCCGCACGGCGTCCTGCAAATACTGCAGCGCAGTGACGTAGAAGTGGCAGGAAAGCACGCCGTTGTAGTGGGTCGTAGTCCGCTGGTCGGGCGCCCCGTTGCGAATTTACTAGCGCAAAAGATGGAGGGAGGAAATGCCACGGTGACCCTGTGTCATACAGGGACACACGATCTGAGCTATTTTACGCGTCAGGCGGATATTCTCGTCGTGGCAGCCGGACAGCCAAGGGCGATTACCGATGAGATGGTGAAAGAGGGTGCGGTGGTCATAGATGTCGGTGTCAACCGCATTGAGGACGCTACGCGAGAACGCGGGTGGCGTTTGGTGGGCGACGTCGACTATGCTGCCGTGCGTAAAAAGGCACGTGCTATCACGCCAGTGCCCAATGGCGTAGGTCCTATGACGATTACCATGCTCCTATACAATACAATCGAAGCCGCTAAGCGATTGGGCGGCGTGCAGTAGGAAATCGGCGCTGGTCCAAGAGACGAACCGGACGACCTGAGAGATACCGACATGGATGATTGGCTGCTGGTTGCACTCGGAGCAGGCGCTTTCTCTGCGGCTGCGTGGGTCGGTTGTGGACTGGTTGCAGCGCGCGTGGCGCATCGGCGAGGGGCGAGCCTGCGCAGCTGGATTGCAATAGGCATGCTCTTGGGGCCGGTTGGATTGTTTTTAATCTACAGAGTGTTAAACCACACGTGTCCCCACTGTGGAGCACCCGTTCTGCGTGCGGTGCGCATATGTCCCCTTTGTAACGAGTCTATTCCCCGCCTTAAGCACAATCCAGTAGGTCCGTTTTGGACCTATCGCCGCGACTGGTAAAAAGCAGATTTCGGATAGAATATGAAAAAAATAATTGGTAGTGAAGCAGACTTAATCGATCAAATGTGCACGCCCAGCGATGCCGTGTGTGACGCCGTTGCGGCGCTTGATGGAGATATCATGGTTCTCGGCGCCGCCGGCAAAATGGGGCCGACGCTATGCGAACTTCTCGTGCGAGCAGGAGCTCGTCGAGTCATTGCGGTATCTCGGTTTTCCAACGCCGAGCAGCGCGCCTATTTACGGCGTTTAGGCGTAGAAACCATCGCCGCGGATCTATTGGAAAAAGGTGCGCTGGATTCCCTTCCCGATGCGCCTTATGTGTATCAGATGGCAGGATTTAAATTCGGAGCCACGGGTAATGAAGATACGACGTGGGCGATGAATTCGTGGCTGCCTGGAGAAGTTGTGCGCCGGTATAGAGAAGCGCGCATTGTCTACGTCAGTTCGGGCAACGTATATGCGTACACTTCGGCCAAGGGCACAGGTGCAGACGAAGATGCGGCCGTCGAACCGATCGGTGAGTATGCCCAATCTCGATTGGGAGGGGAGCGGCTCGCACAGTACTGGGCGCGCGTTCAGGGCACGCCGCTGGCCGTTGTTCGTCTTTTTTACGCTACTGAACTGCGCTATGGCATAATCCACGACCTGGCTTGGAAAGTGTGGAATGGAGATCCGATTGATCTGACCATGGGGTATGTAAACCAGATTTGGCAGGGAGATGCCAACGCCTATTTGTGCCGCCTATTTCCCCTGTGTGCCCACCCACCGGCCATCGTCAATATGACGGGTTTAGCGGTGCTGTCGACGCGGACGCTGGCCGAGGAGTTGGGGGTGCTGCTAGGCCAGGAGCCGAACTTTGTCAACTGCGAAGCGGAAGACGCTCTGCTCGGAGATACGCGTCGTCTGGTGAGTGCATTGGGTCCGCCTGAAGTGGGCGTTGAGCAGATGCTCGAGTGGACTGCGGACTGGGTGAAGGCCGGAGGCAAGAGCTTGGGGAAACCGACAAAGTACGAGTCGCGCAGCGGGCGGTTTTGAGCGAGTCGTCAATTTGGCATACGCACTATCAGGCCGAACTGGAGTTGCTAGAAACCGGTCTTTCAGATCTAAGCTTGGCAGAAGAAGTTGAATGGATTGTATGTCAGTCGGCCAGCTGTATGGCGAGTCAGCGGGATGAAAAGGGGTACAGCGAAGTCGTTAAACGCGTTGAGCGCATGCAAGCCCGGTTGGCAGGTTGGATGGAAGGCGAAGGGGTTACGCGGCCAGCGCTGAGCGTGGCGCGGGCTCTGTGCACGTGGGGACTTGCCGTGGACGATGATCGATCCTACGGGGCAGGAACGGATCTGATTAAGCGGCTGTATGAGCGGCTAGGTGGGCCGTCAAAAGAATGCAAAGAAATTGGGTGGTGGATTGAAGTGCTGCGCTTGGGCAGTGCAGCGGCTGCTGGCCAGAGAACTGGGGATGCGCATCTGTTGGCCTCACGCTGCGTGGCCGTATTGATGAATGATTTCTTTGAAGTGGAAACCGAGAGTTTCTTAGGTGAGACCGTGCCGGGGATATGGGATGAAAAACGAGGTGTCCACGCAGACTGCTCAACTGCCTTAGAAGCCGCTGATGCCCTATCCACAGAAGGCGTACGCTGCGGCGATGAGCGCCTGTTTGACTGGTCGGTTCGGCGAACTCTCGCGCTGGTTGCCGAGGCAGAGCTAGATTCCATCGAAGTCGAAATTGCGCGAAGAATCGGTATGCGAGCGTGGCTCCACCGAGGCGATACGTGGGGAAGAGACTGGTTGGAACGGCCCAGGGACGGGAGAGCGGTCGGATCAGTTGAAAAGCGCCTGGCATCGCTGGCCGTTGTGCTTGGATCGGTTGGCACGGCACAAACGTAGAAAGACTGAGAAGGTGCGTCATTGGCAAAGAGTAAACGGACAGCTAAAGCCCTGCGCGTTCAACACGGCGTTATAGCCTCTTTCCCGAGCGATTTTTTTGGATACTTCAGCTGGCCGACCGTGACTCTGATGCCGTCTGGGAGGCTCGTTGTAGTAGCTTCCGGTTTTCGCAATGATTCCTCCTGTCCCTTTGGGCGCACGGTGCTTTGTCATAGCGATGACGGCGGTCAGAAGTGGACCAGTCCGCGCGTGGTGAACGACAGTCCACTAGACGATCGCGAGGCGGGGATCGCGTCTTTGGGGGAAAACCAATTACTGCTCTCGTGGTTTAGCTCCGATCTTAGAAACTCCACCGATGGGGGTCAGTGGCCGCTGGCAGACGCAGAGCAAAGAGAGCGCTGGAATGCGGGCTATGCGCAGATCGACTCCGTTTCTGCGGCCGATTACGCTGGTGCTTGGATGTGCCTGAGCGAAGATGGTGGAGCGCGTTGGGGCCAACCGCAGCGGCTTATGCTCACCGCGCCCCATGGTCCGATATCTCTACAAACCAATAGTTTGCTCCTTTTGGGTAAATACGTGTCCTCTGCGGAGAGCTTTGCGCGCGGAGAAGGGGCCGTGGCCTCCATGCGCTCGACAGATGGGGGGCGCAGCTGGGCGCTGGGTGGCACTGTGCCGCTTATTCCGAATACGGTTGAGGCGCAGTATAGCGATCCGCACTGCGTGGAGTTGCCAGACGGAACGCTCCTCGGGTTAATCTGTTTTCAAGGTAGTCCAGACGGTTCCCCTTCAGGAGGACGGGTAACCGACTGTTCGCTGGTGCAAACCCGATCTGAAAATCGCGGTCGGCAGTGGTCTATGCCAAGACCCTTGGGCTTTCACGGGACACCGCCGCATCTGATACACCATTCGTCAGGCGCTATCATCTGCACCTATGGCCATCGCCAGGAACCCTACGGTCAGCGGGCTATGGTTAGCTATGATGGTGGCAATAGCTGGGAATACGACCTTGTCTTACGGGACGATGGATTCGACCCGGATCTGGGGTATCCGGCCAGCGTAGAGCTACCCGATCGCAGTATTTTAACGGTGTACTACCAAAGAGTAGACGGCGTGCGAGATCCATGTAGTTTGCTGTGGACTCGATGGATCCTTCCCGAGAAAAATGAGTAGTGTGTACAAACCGTTTCTGCTCAAAGGGCTTTGGGAAGAGCACTGGGGCTGTGCGGGGCGTTTGTTGGTGAGGACTCAGGGCGAGACTAGGCTCCGGTCTGCGCCCGAATGTAGGACAGTGCTTCTTCGTCCTTGGGAAAGAGGTCGAGCAGAGATCTATAGAGCGTGAGCGCCCGTTGGGTATCGTTGCGTAAATCCGCAGTGGCTGCCAACGTGCGCACGATGTCCCCATTGTGTGGCAGGCGCTGATGCAACAAGGTCAACCAATGTTCGGCCTCCGCAACCCCCTCGGGCAGGGCGCGCAGGGGGCTGTTCGAGGGAGGCTGTAACTGGCGCATAACGTTGCCTAAGAGGCCACCGGTCGCAGCATTGCCCGTCAAGACGGGTGCGGTGTCCCCAGCCAACCAGAGTGAAATGGCTTCAATGAGCGACTCACTGGACTGAGAAAAACGCCCTGCCTCGTAAAGGACAACGCCCAGATTGTAAAAAACGGCCGGGTTTTGTAGGCCAAAAGAGACTAGTTGGGCATAGAGAGCAAGTTCGCGCTCTGCGTCCTGCTCTTTAAATGCATTTTGAACCTGATCATACAACGTGCGCACGTCGTCTTCCAGCTCGCGGAGGATGTTCTGTGCACTTTTCTTCTCCCTGCGCGGCACGCGCAGGCTCAGTCTACCGGATGCGTCTCCAGATAGAGTTGGCGTTTGGACGGTTAGGGGTATATGGGCGGGGTGTAGCCGCTCAATGAGTTGAAGCAGGTAGCGCGGTGAGCGGACGGAAATCAGTGCGTGCCAATTCTCTAAGTCGTATGGCTGTGCAGGCGCTTCGAGGGAGTCTTCAAAGCGGAGGAAGCGTTCGACCTGATCGAGCATGCTTTGGCGATGAGGTAGGAAAAATGAGAAGATATAATGACTCTCTCTGTAGGCATGTAGGATCCAGTTGTGTCGCTCTCGTCCAATGACCAAAGCATGGTCAAAGCAGTGTCGGACGGTCCGCATATGCCAGAGGGGCCATTCCGAAGCGAGCTGTTCTAACGCAGCTCCTATCGAAACGGTCTCTATCGGCCCCTTTTCATGCGTCAGCTCAACTTGGCTTGTATATTCCGCCACATCGATGCCACGGCAGTCTGCCTCTTGTCGAGCTGCGCTGATAAAAGAAGCTTCGTACTGGGAACGATCGATGGTTATAGCACGCAGCAGGGCGAGATCTGCGAGGCGCTTTGCGCGCAGGCGGAGATCCGCCTCAGAATAGAGAGGCGTCATTTATTCCAGAGGTAGACGCCGTCGTGGCTGGGGCGCGGCTTGATCCCGCTCGAGGCGCCCTGCGCGTCCGGCCTCTCGAAAGGTCCGCAGCAGGCGACTGCCGACCCACCAACCCGCAATAAGGAGTAGGGCAAGGGCATACGTGCCTATGCGATCCCCTTGCCACAGAGGTGAAAAGTAGGATTCCATTAGGGCTTCGCGGACAGAACGGGTTGACGCACGTACTCGCAAAATTCGTTGATGGGCTCAATCATACCGGCTCTTCCTAGCGGTAGTGTGGTTGATCTCTCAAATGATATTCTAGTAGATGACCTCGTGCACCCATGTAAAAGACGCCGGGAGCGCCTTCGACGATTTGGTAGAGATCGGGAATAGGCGGTGTATCCAAATGAACTATCCGCTCGGCAACCACGTCTATTTTAAATACCTGGCTTTGCGTTACCCCGTAAATGTCCCCATCATGGCCGCAGGTCAGATGGATAACACCATAGGTTTCGGGAACGCCCATAAGCGGTGTGCCTGGACCAGGCGCGCGCCAGCGCTGTACTATCTGGCGTTGGCCTATATCAAAGGCAAAGAGCGTAGAAGCGCTAGTGCTGCCGTATATGAGGCGAGAGCGATGGCTGACGGCCAGCGAGGTGACGGCTACGGCTTGGCTATCGGGTATGCATTCAAACGCGCGCTCTTCTCGCTCGACGTCAAAAAGGAAGAAACGTCCCTGCGTCGTCTCTTCAATGCAGCCTCTGCCGCCCGATATGCTGGTGCCACCATACACATAGCGCTCGTCAGCCGCAACGCACTGCACGCTCTGCTCGAGGTCGCGAAAAACGTGGATTGATTCGCTGTCGGGACAGAAACGGGCGAGGCCGCCACCGGGCAGTCGATAGTTGGCGCGGCAGGCAATGTATATGCGCTGATCGGGCCCAACTGCGTATTCAAACGGGCGGTTCATATCGTCTCCGATAAGGCCAAAACTGTGCGGATTTGCCTCTCGATTGCGCCCTTCGCTATCCGGGAGGGGGTTCCAGGGACGCTCTGGGTCGTATACGCCCCAATAGCCACCGGAATAGCTGCCCATATAGAGTCGATCGCGGTGGGCTATGACGTCGTAAATCTCTCCACCTCCCCACCCGACGCGTCCCAAGTCTTCGAGTGCGCGACTTGCGGGATCAAAGCTGAAAATGTGCATAGATATAATCGTGCTGCCGTACATTTTTCCATCTGGACCCGGGTTGAGCCCAACCACATCGGTGGCTACTTTGGGCTGGTAGTCGCTTGTGCGCAGCTGCCCGTCTACTTCGTAGCGCGCATCAAATCGAAACTGTGCGCGCACGGCCCGAGTAGGGGGGGGGACTTCGGGCGCTTCTGGCAGGTCCGTGAGTGCACGGCGCTGGTTGGTCTGTGGATCGTAGGCTACGTTGGAAACCGGATCGCGTGCGATATTGCAAACCACCTCGCCGCTGTCGAGGACCTGACGCGGGTAGCACCATATGTGCTGGTCGGGCACGATGGGGGGAAGTGCCTGTTGCCCACAGTCTTTCCATCGGCCTCGCAGTGGGTCATACTGAACGAGGTGTCCATGGGGATGCGTGCCCAAGTAGATGGTACCGTCGGGCGCAACTAGGGGCGAACCACAAAATCGTTGGTCGACCAGCGGGGGAAAGCCGTGTGAAACTAGATTTCGGTCGCGTGGATTCCACGAGAGCAGCAGATGCCCCGGCTGGTATAAACCGTGGTAGGTGCAAATCCACAAAGTATCGGTTTGGGGGTCTGGAGTCGCGCTAAACTCTCGGCACCCTACGCGGAATTCTTCAACTGTCTGACCACTGTCTACGTCTATGGCGAAGAGGACCGCCCCTTCTTGGCCAAATTCACCGCCCCACAGCAGGTCCAGCTTGCGCACGGGGTCATGCAGTAGCCAACCTCCGCCCATCCATCCGCCGACAACGGGTCGGCCCAAGTCATAAAATACGCCCATAGAATACGCTCCGTATAGATGGAAAATGCATGGTGTGCAGCAAAGTAAGCGAATGGGCCGATCGGTGGCAAACGCTGAGAGATAACGGAGAGCAAG
>CALDFW010000177.1 GCA_937942165.1 uncultured bacterium
ATCCACATTCGACCATTCTGGCCTATTTTTATCTACTTTTAAATAAAAATTGCACCGATTGAACGCAGGTTCATCACTGTTAAACCTTATTCTTTTGTATATATGCACATATGCCAACGAACAAAGTAAATCCGAAATGATATGCCATGAACGATAGTGCACTATCGACCGAACGCCGTCACGAAATCGATGCACTGCGCGTGCTCGTTTTGTTACTACTCATCCCCTTTCACTCACTGATTGGTTTCAGCCCTTTTGCTAAGCCATTCCTAACCCCACAAAACGACGAGCTGCTAGTGTGGGCGCTCCCACTAATGTCGTTAACCGCCACGTGGCGCATTCCCATTCTCTTTGTCGTCTCAGGAATGGCCGTTTGGTTTTCATTGCGTCGTCTATCGGCCAACCAAGTGCTCTTACACAGACTCAAGCGTATCACAGGTCCTTTGGTCCTAGGCTGGTTTGTAATGGGGCCTTTCCTCCTATACACGGGCAGTTCGTTTTTCTCACAGCTCGATCAATATCAGTATGAACCAACCGCGCACTACCTGTGGTTCCTGAACAACATACTCGTTTATATCATTTCGCTAACACATTTAGCAGCCTACGTGGCCAGTGACAGCGGACAGGCCCTGCGCCAGCGCTTAGCAAACGGGTGGAGACGAGGCTACGTACCGCTCCTTGCCTTAGTCCTCTTTGCCATTGAAGGATGGATTATCAATCCCTCTATGTATACCATATATTTTGTCGGAATCCACGGCTGGATCTTGGGACTCTTGTGTTTTGTACTTGGCCTGTGCTGCGCCGCGGGCGGGGCTGATTTTAGGCATTTTGTAGTTCGATTTCGCTACGTAATGCTCGCGCTGGCATCTGCTCTTGGGTTGGCAATTGGCATTCACTTCACGCTCAACGACGAACCCATGATGCCCAATGTCTTTATTGGCATGCACTGCCTTATTACTATGGGCGCCGTTCTCGGCCTAGCAACGGCCCACCTAAGTAAGCCGACGCCCTTCTTTCACTATGCTCGATCTGCGGTCTTTCCCGTGTATATATTGCACTATCCAATTCAGTTTATACTCTCCTATTTCCTATTTCCACTAGCGCTTCCCGCCGTGCTTAAACTGATCCTCCTAGTCAGCGGCGTTTTCTTTCTATCTGTTGCGATCTATGAGTTTGTAGTAAGACGCGTTCCCGTATTGGACACGCTATTTGGCCTAACGCGCAAAGAGTAGCAATCTCTTGTGCGCACCGTCTAAGGTTTCTACTTTCGCCCGAAGATTCTGCACCCAGATTTTCTAGGACCCAGTATGTGATGCTTCTTCTTCTCACCCACGGGCCGATACACGCTAGGCAAGGAGGTCGTTTTGAGAGTAACGGATATTGAAGTCCATCGGGTAACGCTCCCCTACGACAGCGCCCGAGCCGACGAATTGATTCGCTATCACGACCTGACAGGCCGAACCATCTATATTGCGCACACGGACAGCGGCCTTACGGGACTAGGAGAATCCGAGGGAGTTGAACGGGAGGAAATCTTGGCCCAATACATAGGGTCCAACCCCTTTGATTGGATAGGGGACGAAACTTCGCTGGGCCTAGGCACGGCTATGTACGACCTGATGGGCAAGGCCGCCGGCGTGCCCGTGTACAAGCTATTCGGACAGAAACATCGATCGTGGGTCGCGGTGGCAGCGTGGACAGTGAGCACCCATCCGGACCGCATGGCCAACGCCGTGCAGGCCTACGCGAGCCAGGGACACCGGTGGATGAAGTTCCACCTATCGCCGTTTGAAAACGTCATTGACCAAACAGAAGCAATGCAGGCCGTAGCTCCAGAAGGCTTTAAGATCCACTACGACTTTACCATGCACGGCACCCAGGACCACATGCCGAGCTTGTTGGATCGCCTGTCCGAGTATGAAATAGCCGGCTGCTTTGAAGATCCGCTACCGGGGGAGGACCTCGACGGATATCGAGAGCTCAAGCTGCGCTCAAAACGTCCTATTGTTCTACATCACTTTCCCATGGGAGCAACCTACGAAGTCCTAGGTCGTCCCGCCGATGCGTATATGCTGGGGCACTCAAAGATAGGCGATGCCGTCCGGCGGGCCGGGCTCTTTGCCGCCAGCAACAGCCCCTTTATGCTGCAAAATACAGGCAGCGACATAACGCGAGCCATGACCGTGCATATGATGGCGGCCTTTCCCTCGGCAAGTCTGCACTTTGTCAACGCGACCACCGAAATCTCCAGTGAGCGATTTGTCACCGAACCGCTCAACCCCATCAATGGGTTTATACGCGTTCCGGAGGGACCCGGACTAGGCGTTGAGTTGGATAGAGCAGCCGTAGAGCGCCTGAAAGCGATCGAAGCCCCCTCCAAGCCGCGGTTCATTATCGTATGCACCTATGCCGACGGCACTACGCTATATACGAGACCCGACCCGACCAATCCCCACTTTATGGCCCGCCCCGATTGGAGCCGCACGCTCATGCCCGTGAGCTTTACGTCTCCCTTTACGACACGCTACTGGGACGATGACGGTTCAGAAGGTTTTAAAACCATGATGGCGCGCATTGAGCGCGACGGAGCCGTCTTAGAAGCGAATTAAGACTTTTCTCCAAGAGACAAACGGATCGAGCTAACCGCACCTTTCAGGCAAAGTAGACGATGCTCATTCCATAGGCGATCAATCGAGGCACAGTAAAGCGGATCTGGCCATCGACCACAACGTGTTCCAGGTCTATGGGATGGCGCATTTCAGGATAGCGCCATTCGACCCGTTGGACACAGCGCCCTGCCGGCAGAGTACATTGCACTTGAAAAGGATCGACGGGGATAGGCACTTCAATCGCCGCGTCTTCGTCCTGCCGGTAGTTGATCCAGTGTATGACTAAGGCCTGCTCATCCTGAGGAAGCCATGCGCGAACGCGGACAAACCAAGGCGCATCTGCACTCAGCCAGTTTCCACCTAAATGGCGGCTAAGATCGCCGAGAAATCTTTGCCCCCATTCGTCTTTTTCCAACCTTGGATAAACGGGCATCTCGGCATTGATCGTTCCGCCTAGGGCGATGCGCTCGGGGGCCCAGTGATCATGCTCAAGATATACAACCCGTCCTCGTTCGACGGCCCCTGCTTGCAAGGGCGATCGCCCACGGGCCTTTCCCCGCTCGTCTAGCAGGCCCGTCTTCCCCGTAAAGACTACAACTCCACCCTCTTCGGCATAGCTGTCCAAAAACGCGATTTCTTCATCGCTCAGCCGCTCCACTTCGGACAAGATTAACGCATCGTACGGCCCAGCTCGTTCGCGTATCTGCTCGTCGAGGATGATATCGAATAGCCAGTGATCGTCTTCAAACAGCGTTCCTAGCTTCTTAAGCGCATTTAGGCAATCCATCTCCGCTTCAAGTTCGGCCCTGCGCGGGTACACAAGTGCCAGCTGCGAGTACGGCCGAGCCGGATGGAGAAAAGATTCATGTTCGGCCATAAAGCGCTGATAGCGTATGACCGGTCCATAATAATCCTCCGGCGCGACGCGGTCTCGTTCCTCCTGCTCCAGCCGAGGAGGACCTGCGTGAAAGGCGACCGCCGTGCCGTGGTGCGCCATCGCTTCGGCAAGCCAAATGCGCCAGCGCCTATAATCGTACTTGTTGATTACAAAGGGTTTGCCCTCTCCTGCCGCATAGATAAAACGGGAGGGCAAGCCCATATCGGCCAGATAGCCCTGTGCCAGATCGCTCCCCCACTTATGGGGCCCTTGACTATACCACAGATAGTCTTCTCCTGCTCCCCACTGCGGGCTGGGCAGTAAACTGCGCTCGTCGTGCGGCCTGAAGTCATACTTATGGTTCCACTGGGCCAGCAGCAGAGACGGTTTCAATTGGCGGCCGAACTCAATAAAGACTTCGTCAAAGGAGGCCTTGCGCCGCCGGGCCGCCCCCTGCGCAAGCAGTTGCTCCAATCGACCCTTGGCTTCCTGTGCGCTCTTTTCCGAAACCGTAAAGGGATCTACGATATCCAGATCGTCCCTTCCAAACAGTCCAACGCACTCATCCACCGTTAGGTGTTCCCGCAGGTAGGAGCGGGCGTAGGCTTTACAATACGTGCATCGACACAGGGATTCGTAGTGGTGCGTCGCATTGAATCCATCTAGACCCAGTGCCACCCCTTTGCGCACCATGGCCTTGAGGAGTTCACGCCAGTTCGGATTACACATGCATCCGCGATACGTCCGGTAAGGACGACCGGGGATGGTCCGCCAGGAGAGCGATCCGTCGGCCTGGCGCTGGGAGGCATCCGCAATATCTGCACACGGCATGGGGCCGAGCAGATCATCCGTCCACATGGACTGCCAGGTAGGTCCAAACAGGCCCACCTGCTGCTCGTGGTCCCCAAAGTGCATGGTCGTCGAGAGTTGACCCACTACAGCCGCTCCGGCCGCTTGGATCTGCGGGATAACTTCAGCCGCCAGCTCGAGATTGGGCGCTATGCCAAACAGAGGCATCCCCGCCCAGGGGCGGGCCGTTGCCCTGTCTTCGGCCAAAGAGTAAAAATCGAGACCGAAATTGCCAATCTGGACCACCTGTATTTGGGCCCTGCGAACATGGTCAAGGACCTGAGAGGCCTCTGGCAACGTCCAGTGTTCGATGATGCGGCTTAAACGTCGATGTGCTGTCATATGAGTACCTCTCTATCCGTCGCCACAAATTCGATCTGCCCCTCATAGGTCACTTCTAACCGTTGAAACATTGCTTGCCCCCCAACCCGCTCGCGCCTGGTTCAGATCGATAGAACGCGTCATCAACCTTGTAGTACTAACCACTTATTTATCTAAAAATGACGTTTTTCCCGAGCGAATCTAGGAATTAGCTGGATACAATGCAGTAGAATAGTTGCAGTCACAAGTAATACAGCTTAAAAACGAAAAAATTGGTGTTAAATGGAATATCGAGATCATTTGCTTAGCATAGCTAGTCTATTAGAAGTCCAGCTTTATTTTAGCAGAGACGCAGCTTCAAACGAAGCCATTTTAAGTGCCATTTTTAATAAGTGCACTCTGTCCATTGGACAAATTAAAACTCGGATTGTCCATAGCGAAATCGGACTCAACGACAATGAAAAACACGAACTCATACATAGAATTACTTACATAAAGAAATAGTCTCCCCCCTTTTTATACGAACGATTCCTTCCAAGGACACGTTATGACAACGCGCCTAGGCAGACTTGCATGTATAGGGCTCAGTATATGCACCTTCACGGGATGTGCCACGTTGATATTTGATCGCTATGACAAGGTAGATATCATAACAGAACCATTAGGGGTTGCCATCTATGACAAGGAGGGCTTCAACATCGGCATCACGCCTGTGCAGATCCCATTCAAGCGACTCCCACGCCAGCAACTTACCCTGAAGAAAAATGGATACGTTGATACGACGATTGTCATGTCAACGTCGGTCAATCCATGGGCCGGACTTCTATTTTTGTTTTACGCCAAAGAATTCAGTGGCGGGTCTGGGCCTCCTAATCGCTGGATTACAACGTATGATTTGCTCTTCACAGCATCTGATGCATTACTAGGAGGCGCCTTCAAGAAAAGGGATGGACCCTACGTCGTACGCATGAGAAATAACAGTGCGGATCCAATGCCGAAGAGCATTGAGCACAAAGACCGCGAGCCACTAGAACCAGGTCAATAAGCTACCGGATGGGATAAGCGGATATGATGTTGCCAATATTGTTCAAACGCACAGCCATTTTAATGGCAAGTTTATACTTATCGGGGTGTGCACCTGCCTTGACTACAGTAGTTTCGGGCAGATACGACGAGGTCATTATTTCCACGGAGCCTTCCAACGTGCAGATTTACGATAAAGGAGGCAACCTGCTGGCTCGATCGCCAGCCAAGTTAACATTCGCGAGGACATCCCAACCAACACTCTATCTGAGCAAAGCGGGCTTTCGAGATACCACCATCACGCTCAAAGGGCGCTTTAATCGCTTAATACCCCTATCCATTGTTCCAGCTTTGGCCGTCGGCGCACTCAGTCTACAAGGGGCCCCCGATAAAGAGAATCTTGGGCAATGGTTCCTCTTCGCCTCTTCGGTGAATCTTCTTTGGTCCCATCTTCCCGACTATGTTCTCGGTGGAGCGTGGGATCACAAGGAGCGGGTAGACGTGCAGATGACAAAGAAAGCGTCGGACGGACCCTTACCCCATCAATGAGTGAAAAGCAGTCGATGTCTAGCCCGTAGGTGGTTTTTCTATAGATAAAGAGAAGCGCATTGGATTAACGCTCAATATATACCTCACACATCAACCGAGGAGCTCCTCATTATGGATATAGCATCTATTGTAGGCATGTTAGGTATAGCAACGCTGAGTCTCATCGGCATGGAAGACCCCGTCGTATTCTGGAACATACCGTCAGCGGTCTTTGTATTTGGCAGCACGTCGATGCTCATTATATTCAGCTTCCCCCTGCAAAATGTAAGCAGCTTAGGACGGTATTGCTGGTATGCTTTCGCCCACCCCAAAGCCAACGACGATGTTGAAAAAGTACGAAATGACCTAGAAATGGGGATTCTCATACTCGATCGTGCGATGACTTTCTTTCAGGTAACGGGACTAGTTGGCACGATGATTGGTGCCATACTAATGCTCAAAGATAGGTCTGATCTATCAGCGATTGCACCGGTCATGGCCGTCGCGATTCTCACCACTTTTTACGGCATACTAATGGCGTATTTCTTCTGTTTGCCGATTAAGACAAAACTACAGGTCCACTTGAAAAATTTAGGCAGAGATGCTTAGGTTGTGGAAAGAAGCTCAACCTTCTTCCCACCCATTTGACCTAAACCCAAATAATGTGATCGGCATCACATACATTCGTGGTACATCGTCTAATTTTAGCTGAAACCTCTTATATCATGATGAAGGCCGCCCATCAATAACATACCGGTTACCCACCTCCTTCAGAGACGCAAATAAAGGCGCGAAAATACTTTGCCGACCCGAAAACACCTCATAGAGCTGCCGCTGACTCGACATGAAATCAGATGCATTCTGTCATGGAGAGAAGAGTGGTTATGGCCCGATGAAATGCGGCTTGTGAACAAGCTCAGACGTGTCCTAGAAAAGGCTGAGCCGCTGGATGTCAGTAAAATACAGATGAGGATTCTTTGGGGATGGGCCGAAGAGGAAATGGGGGGACATTTGGGACGCCCCGTACGCAGCACCGAATTGCGCGCTATAGTGGCGAAGTTGGAACCCTTGTTACAATAAAAGACCTCGGCTCGAAACACGGGTGTGTTTACGACGAGCGGCGCGGGAACGGGGGGGGCGGCTTTTGAGAGGGCCAGCCCCCTCGTTTCTTTTGCCCAACAGGCAAACCGACCGGCCTCCTTCTCCTAAATCCTTTCGCGTACACGCCATTCTCCCTCCACCCTCCGTATCATTGCGGCGCACACGAACTTGGCTTTTATAAGACTGCGTGTGAATAAGCTGATTATATTGGAGTGCTTTCGTTCGACAACAATGTAGAACCACACGGGGTACTTTAAGCGCCGTGCATCGGGCCTTATGAGCGGGGTCTCCACGTTTTTATCATATATCCCCGTTAATACGCCCGAAGAGAATCCACTCCGATAAAATTGAGGAGATTGTCACCATGAAGATTATCAACATCGAGGCATTTCCGATTTACCCCCAATTTGCCGAACGCAATCAAGACAAATTAGTGCGCTTCAAGCAGATCAACCATCGGACTATTGTCAAGATTGAAACGAGCAATGGGATCACGGGCTACGGAGACTATCGCCAAGCACCGCCGTCGGAAGCAGAGATGGAGCGCGTGGTGGATCGGAGTCCCTTTGACTTTATGCACAACGACCTCCATATGGCGATCGGAGGTGCCTTGTTTGACGTCATGGGTAAACACCTAGAGGTGCCAGCATATAAACTTTTAGGGCGAAAGATCCGGGAGCGGGTCCCGGTAGCAGCATGGTCCCGTCCAGCCCCGCCTGATGACCTGGCTAGAGAGATTCAACGAGCAAGCGCAGAGGGATATCGCATATTTAAAATGCACACGTGTGAGCACTACGACGTATTTGAGCAGAACCGGGCCGTCGAAGAGGTGGCGCCAGATGGTTTTTCCATGCAATGGGATTTTAATTCAAACCGAGATTTGGCCACGGTGCTCCCGATTGTAAAGAAGCTCGACACATCACGCGTGGTAGGATTTATAGAGGATCCACTCGTCCGTTCGGACGTTGAGGGGTGGCGTCGGCTACGCGCCCAAGCCGAAGTGCCCATAGTCATGCACGTACCTGCGTTGGGTGGCCTACAAGAAATGGTGCAAGGCATGGCGGACGCTTTTATCGTTGGCGAGTACTGTGGAGGATTGGGCGATGCCTATGCCCGAGGGTTGGCCTATGGCAAGGCCAATGTTCAAACGGTCATACAGCTAACGGGAGGAACGCTGACAAAAGCTATGGCGATGCATCTGGCCGCGGTATTACCGACAGCCGGGCACTCGATTAACCTCGATGATCAGTATGAAGAAGATGTGGTCGCTCAGCGACTAGAGATTGTCGAGGGGTGCTCACCCGTACCGGAAGGACCCGGATTGGGCGTAGAAGTAGACGAACGCCTGCTGCAGTCGCTCATCGGTCGAGAGGCGCCGGAAATTCCTCGGCACATAGGGGTATTAACGCTGCCCCAGGGACACGTTATGTATACGCCGTCCCTCCCTTCGGTTAGCCAACTGACCGGGTTTTCCGAAGGCACCATACGCGGGTTGCATTTCGAGATTTGGGAAGACGACGGTTCGGATGAGTTCGCGCGGATCAGCCAACGATTAGCATCCGAGGAGCCCTTTATTGAGACGCATCGGAGTGCGTAACGGCCTTATAAGTGGTTGTAAAAGCTCAATCTCCACTAAGACGAAATCGGTCAAACAGGCGTAACTCTCGGCGCAATAAGGACGCATACGGGTGGTAAAGCAATGACCGATAGCCGCCCGCTACTTCCACGGCACTTCTCCCACCTCCGGCTCTTTCACGTATAGCCCAGCGCCCTCACGTCGAGCAAAGGGAAAGTTGCTCTTTCGCTCCGGTGGATGGGCCTGCAGTTGGCGCAGGGCATCCTCGTCGACTTCGATCCCGAGCCCCGGCGCATCCCCCAGCACAATAAACCCATCTTCAATGGTGTTATCAAAACGTAGACAGTGCTCCCGCCCTGGGTCCACCACCTCCATTGCAAGGTGGTTGGGCAGCGCCGCAGCCAAATGCGCCATATAGTTGGCCTGGCAGTTCATCATCGATACGGGCAATTCGTAGGCATAGCACATATTCGCTACCTGCCGACACCCCGTGAAACCCGTCGTCGCCGTCGAAACGTTGACGATATCCACCGCCTCATTGTGAATCAGCGGATACACCTCGCCGATGCTCCGGAGGTTTTCGGCCGTAGCCACCGCCGCCTTGATTCGCCGCGACACGCTGGCCAGTCCCTCGTAGTCCCAGCGCCGTGCCGGCTCCTCAATCCACGTAATATCGTAGCGTTGCTCGATCTCGTGCATAGCCTGCACCGCCTGCTTGGGCGACCAGTATTCGTTGACATCGACCATGAGCTGCGGTCGGTCTGAAGCCACCGAAAGCGCCTCGCGCATAATGCCGATGCGCCGCAGGTCAGCGGTCATGTCGAGCCCGATTTTGAGCTTGCCCCCATCGACACCGCGCTCGGCCATCCGCCGATAAAAAGCGAAGAGCTCGTCGTCCGACAGACAGTAGCCGATCCCACTAGCGTATGTCTTGGTGCGTCCCTCCAATGCACCAAAAGTCTGCCATAGAGGCTCTTGGGCGATCTTGGCCTT
>CALDFW010000178.1 GCA_937942165.1 uncultured bacterium
AGCGCAGCGGGCACGTGACATCCGCGCTGCTGGGCCCACTTAAAGAGCTGTCCAAAGCCGAATTCTAACAGAAACGACAGCGGCAACCAGAACACGATCTTCTCCTTGCCACGCGCGGTGGGGGTGAGCTCTTACCTATCCTGGATACCAAATTTTGCGCGGATCGTCGGCGCTGCGCTGATAGTCCCACGAAGCGTCAATCAGACGATGTAAGTCGTAGACCGGACGCCAGCCCAGCAGAAACTTGGCCTTGCTATTGTCGAGCCACGTCCCGTGAAACGGCGTCGGCACGTCCACGCTAGGCAGGCCGCGCGTTTCCGCCAGATAATCGGCCATCTTGCGATAGTCGACCGGCTCGTCCATGCACACATTAAACAGCTCTTGCCGCGCTTTGGGATGATCGAGCGCCGCGATGATCGCACTGACTAAATCCTCGACGTGCACAAAGTTGCGCAGGACGGGCTGGCCCTGCGGATCGAGCATGACGGGCACAGCCCCGCTCTCCACGTATCCGTCGGCCTGCTCCGCGCCTACCAAGTCGCGCCATTTCGGCCCGCCAAACACGTCTTCGCCGAAGGACAGCGCGTACTTGAAGTCGTCCTTTTCCATAATCCACGGCGCGCGCAGACAGCATCCGTTGAGATCGTATTGGATATAGTACTGCTCCAGCATGACTTCTTCTAGCACTTTGGACAGTGCGTAGCAGCCCTCGTAGGCGCTGTGCTTTTGCGTTTCGACCACCGGCACCGGATGCGGATAGACAAAATGACCCATACCGGCGTCGCCACCGATAAGGATAAACTGCCTAAACGTCGGCGAAGTGCGGCACGCTTCCAAGAGCCAAAACATGCCCTTTACCGTGACGTCCATCACGTCGTCAGGCGTTTCTTTGCACGTGGCTAAGTGAACCACGTGCGTCACCCCACGGATCGCCTCATCCACGACCGATCGCTCGGAGATAGAGCCACGCACGACCTGCAGGCGCTCGCTTTCCTCGAGCAGCCGGTTGTGGCAGAGCGCGCGCACGCGCGCTCCCGACCAGCGCTCATCGGCTAAAAAGCGGCCAATAAACTGCTGTCCAACCTTCCCCGTGGCGCCCGTGACGAGAACGACCGCTTCGGAAGCGCTCATGGGCGCAGCCCTTCCATTTGCAGAGCAATGCTTCCTTTGTTCAGCTCGTTAAATTTCTCACGCACTTCGCCCTGCACAAAAAACTTGGACGTGTCGTAGAGAAAATCGTACTGACCGTCGCGTCCGCAGCCGTTGTCTAGGGCCGTTTGATTAATCTCGGCCTGGTGACCGCCATATCCGGGCCACAGCACCCCGTCCTGGCAGTACGAAACATCAATAAAGTAGCGCGGGCCGTCTCCGGGCTTGGCGCGCCGGGCGTGCCACACCGCCGAGTGAACGATAACGGCCGTGCCCGGCGGCACGTCGTCTACGGTCAGCGAGTTGGGCAAATCTTCCGTGCCCAAGAGCTTTAGGCTACCGTTGCCAACAATCGTGTCCTGTGAGCGCGGCAGCACGAGCAGGTCACCGACCTCGCCGTTGAGTCCGTCCAGGTAGTAAAACACGTGGACCATGACGTGGGATCGGTTGGTCTGCGGAAGCTGCTCGTAGTCCTGATGCCAGTGCACGCCGCCATTGCCCGTATCCTGTCGCACCGCATGGATGTGGTGCATGGCAAAGAGCGGACCCATGAGCTGCTTGAGCATCTCAATCAGCGGTGGATGCGAGGTCAGTAAACCCAACTCGCGATAGGACACTATATGGGATGCCCTCTGTTCCTCCCGATCGTTCATTAATCGATCGACGTCCCCTTTGAGGCGCTCGTTGAACGCCTCGTCGAGAAAACCGGGTAGCATGACGTACCCCTCGCGCGCGAAAAATTCCTGATCTTCGGTGCTGAGCACTGCTGGGACTGCTCCTGTCGACATAGTTCTGTTCCTTTTCTCCGTCTATATGGGCGCGACCAGCGCGACCGTTGATGTGATTAAAATGCGTTATGCAACTTTTCAGCGATCCCAAGGGGATGCAAACGTAGGCGCATTGACGTAGCGCTCCATGTCAATTTCTAGGGTAGCACCCGCTCCCGGCGCCAGATGCACGCCCAGAGAGGTGTCGCCAATGGCCGTCTCCCGACCGTCGATGCGCACGCCCGTGAATTGATGCTCGGCATAGGCGCCGGCCTGGATCACAACGTCGCGCGAAGCGGTCGGATCGGTGTTCACCAGCGTAACCGTCATGGAGTCCGCTTCGAGCTTCTCGACGAGCGCGCCCACGCCTTCCGGCATGCCGGGGCGACCGGCCACCGGGTCAAAGTAGCGCACGCGCGCATGCAGCGGACAGCCGTGGCGCGGCGTCAAACCGCCCACCATCTGCTGCACTAGCGCGCCCGGCGTCGCCGGGTTAAATGGATTCGGATTATCGGACAGGCGCGTGTCGGGCGTCGTGGGATCCGTGCGCACCTTTTCCATCTGTGCGCGCACCCGCGAAAAATCGGCCTGGAGCGCCGCTTCCGGATAGGAAGGCGCTTGGCCTTCGAGAAAACCGATCCACCCGTTTTGCGCATCGAGACGCTTGAGATCGTCGCGTTCCATCGACCAGTAATAGACTTCTAACGCGCCCTGAGCATAAGGATGGGGACGATACTCGTACCAGCCCTCATCGCCGTGCATGTAGGGATACATCATCTGACCGTCGATCTCTTTGCCGTGACTGTTGATCGTATCGATCATCTGACGCCATACGTCGACATACTCCTGCTGACCGCTCAGCAGCAGCGCATTGCCGAAGCCAGACAGGCCGAGATGGTGCGTGTTTCGGCTGGCCATAGCTCCCGTCTGCGGCACCTCCACCGTAAAAGCCCATCCGTAGCATCCCCCATACCACTTGCCGTCGCAGGCGCCGCCGATCGTTCCGTCCAAGCCAATATTAGTCGGGATGATGCCGCCGTTTTGCAGCGTGCGCTGACGCCAGGCCTCGGCGTATTCTAGCGCCCACTCCTTGTACTGCGACTCGCCGGTCAAGGCATAGGCGTTGAGGCCGAGCGACGTGGCGACCAGGTTTTGCGGGTGGTCCCCGATCACATCCGTATAGTCCTTAAAGTGGGCGAGCATCTCCTCAAAGTTGCGCTCGCCGTGCAGGGGTATAAAGCGCTCCTGCACCTCGTCGAGCGGATCACCAGCCCAGTCGAGAGCCGTGGCCTTGCGCAGCATGGGACCGCGGCTGCCGTTAAACAGGCTGCGAATAATCTTGTGCTCGGGATCGTAGTTGGGCGCCTGCGGATCGTCGCCCATGTAAAAACCCGCGTAGCGCCGCACGCGCTTTTCAAAGTTCTTTTCGCGCGGGTTCATCAGGCCGTGAAGGTTAAACGTCGTCAGCCCTTCGCCGTTGTGCACCCAGTCAAACATAACGGGGAACTCCCGGTAATACATGCCGTCCCGCGCAAAAGGCACCTCGGTTGTTTTAGCTTCGGTATACTGCTTGAGATGCCCCTCCCAAGCCAGATCGCACATATCGCGCAGATTCTCATCGCCGCCCAGCACGTAGAGCACGGGCCAGTGAACCAAGTTCTCAATAGCATCGTCTGGACCGTCGTTGCCTCCCCAGCGCGGTATGCACTCGAGATAGCCGCGATCGTCAAAGTAGTGTTCAAAAAACTGTCGGCAGGCACGCGACTGGGCCCGCAGCAGTTCCCACTGCATAACGGCCCACGCCGGGGGCGCCATAGGGGCATCAACTTCTACGTACTGCGGATTGAGATAGGGCATATCGAACCTCGTAAGGGTTGCAGTCTGACAGGAACTGATAGAGAGCATAACAGTTTTCTGCGCTGTGCAAAAGGAGCACCATGGCGCATCAGAGCGACCAGTGTAAGCCCAGCTGTCCGGAGCGCCCATAGACCTCGCGCTCGCGCCAGCGAGTCGCCTTGCGCCCGTATGGGCTGCCGTAGACTTCGCGCTCGCGCGCGTCGCTCAAATTGTTGATTTTGACGACGATTTCCACGTCGCCAAAGAGACGCTGACGCGCGGAAAAGTCGACGTGCCACTCGCTCTCATACCACACGTCTTCACGCTGACTATCACCTAGATCTTTGAGCATGGGCGCACGATAGGCGGCGCTCAGGGTCCACGCACGGCCCGCGCTGCCGTGATCATAGAGCAGACCCACGTTGCCCGTGTGACGCGCATGGCCCGGCAGCGGCCCGCGATCACTGCGAACCGAACCGTAGTCGATACGCGCTTGAGAGAAGGCGTAGTTGACGTAAAGGCCTACGTTCTCGAGCGCGGGCAGTTCGTAGCGCTTCAGGTAGTGAACCAACGCCCATTCAGCACCCCATAGACGACCCGATTCCCCGTTGACGGGCGTCAACAAGACAAAGGGCGTGCGATCTTCGGCGTAGGTGACGACCGGGTCGGCAATGCGCTTAAAGAATGCGCCCACGCTCACCAGGCCAAGCGCCCCGGGAAAGGTCTCAAAGAGCAGATCAACCCCCTGCGCTCGCGTAGCCTTCAAATCGGGATTGCCCTGTAGAATCAATCCGTCGCTGGGCGGGGTCGTTATCGGCAGCAGGCGCGTATACTCGGGGCGCGACAGCCCGCTGGTCAACGCCAGGCGCAGCGTGCTGCGCTCGCCGGTGCGATAGGTTATATGGAGCGAGGGCAGCACGTTGGCATACTGAGCGCGAGAGCGCACAAAGCTGGCCCGGTGTCCATAGACGTGACGCGTCTCTTCATAGCGCATACCCCACAGCAGGGACAGACGCCGAGTCCACTGCAGCGTCTGTTGGGCATAGGC
>CALDFW010000179.1 GCA_937942165.1 uncultured bacterium
CCGGCGCATGAGTAAAGTAGCGATCTAAGAGTGCTTCAGGAGGCCAAGCCTCCAGCCTATCCAGCGTCTGACGCCATGCAAATTTGTCCAAGAGCACTTCTATCTCCTCACGGTGCTTGCGCGGCTCAGGGCGTCCTGCAGCGTTGGCGACCGCACAGACGAGTTGGGCATTGATCGCAGCGCATTCCGTCAACCCCGCGGCATATACCTTGTCGGCCGTATCGGCCCGCGTATGCACATACCGACCGGCGTCGGGATTGACCTGCTCGCAGCCAATCGCGACGGTTGGCACGCCGTGCGCCCAAAAGGGAAAGTGATCAGAAGCCCAGCCGGGATTACCTACTTCCACCGCCAGGGGGGATTTAACCTCAGCGACGCGCGCCCGTTCGGCTACTCCGTTGAGCAGCGAACGAACGCCTTCAAATCCCGCGCTAATCAAACGCACAGGACGACCGCCAACGTCGTTGTTTATCATCAGGACGGCGCGGTCGAGTTCGCTCATATGCTGATGCACGTAGGCCCACGAACCAACCAGTCCCAGTTCTTCAACGCCAAAAAAGATGAACCGCACCCCGCGGCGCATGTGCGTTTTATACTGCGCTATACCACGGGCGGCTTCTAGGACGGCAACGACACCCGTCCCATTATCTACTGCCCCACTCCCCACGTGCCAAGAGTCGTAGTGACCGCCAAGAGCGACGTATTCGCGCTCTTCTTCCCTCCCGTTTATCAGTCCGACGACGTTCCAAGAAGTCCGCCACGCAACTGCGCTGTCGAGCGAAAGCCGCAGCCGCACCGATCCCTTACGCCGCGCCAAACGCTGTAGATAAGACCCATCTTCACGGCTTATAGACGCCGTGGGTATGTCGCCAATTCGGTTAAATGCACAGGTGCGTGCCGGCTGCAACCCACCGGCTACGCTGCGCGACTCGAGCAGAGCTACGGCACCAGCGCCCGCAGCGATCGGCATTTTCACCTGACGCGGAACGGGATGATACGGTGCAACGATCATTTTTCCTCTAATTTCTTCCCTTCGCGCTTCCACCTCTTCCTCGTCGCATTTTTTCAAGAAAACAAGCTCCGCTTCGAGCCCGTCCGCAGGGGGAGATAATCCTGCGCAGCGGCACGCGATCTCGCGCTGTACGGGCTCCACAACCGAGAGCGCCTCTCCTTTGCACTCCCAACCCAGATGGGGAAAGGGCTCCACGTCCACTCTGTCTACCCCGTAGCGATTGAGCATTTCTACAAGAAAGTCTCGTGCTGCCACCTCGCCATGACTGCCAGCAAGCCGACTGCCTATATCATCGGCGAGTACCTGCATATTGTCCCACGCCTCAGAGGCGGAGAAGATTTCATCCACTACGCGCTGTTCTATCTCAGTATTCACGTATCTCGTTCCACGGTAAAAAACTTGACATTACGCTATATTTAAGGGTATATAATACAAACCTAAAGAAACGCGTGCACTGTAATGCTTCGTCCAACGGATCTACAAGACAATTTTTCTAAAGCCCCTATGGCGGCACGAGAGCAGCATGTGCAGCAAACGCGGCCAGATCAGGCGCAGCATAATATAGCTCGTCAGCAAGACCAAGAACGCGTTCTTGATCACAGCCGCATACGCTCCAACGAGAACGCCGAACCGAGCGAAAATCGCGTTGACGACCGGGCCAAAAAACAGGAAGAGTCAAAGCGTAAACCGCGAAAGTCCCCCCCTCCAGTAGAAGAGCAAGACAACGAGGGGGTAAAGCCTCAGCCCCGTATCGGAGGCGCACAGCTAATTGACATCACCATATAAAAAGAGCCCCGGCAGCGCACTGCCGGGGCTCTTTTTATTGGGATAAACCTGCTTTATTCTCCCGAATACTCGTCATTTTCGTCTGCGTAGTCGCTGTCATTTACGAATTCTCCCTCGTCATCACCGTCATCACCGTCATCACCGTCGTAATCATCCTCTCCCTCCAAGAGCGAAATACGTCGCTGCAGCGCATCGTTGCGCTGGTTTGTAGCGGCCATGCGCTCACAGAGTAGTTCGACAATATTTTTCATGATGCACATATACATGCCGGCATTAGAGGCAAGGACCGCATCGAGATTCTTCTTAGTAATGACCACGGCAACGGAAGGTTCAATGGCCGAAATATTAGCCGAACGCGGCTGATTTGTCAGCACGCCCATCTCGCCCGTTGGCGACCCAGGTAAAATTTCGCCCAGTTGGTCTCCGCCAGCGGTCGTGACCAACAGACGCCCGCGCAGCAGCACCAACATCTCATCGCTTGGCTCTCCGATTATATAAACCCGCTGTCCAACTTCGAACTGTTTGGACACAGCCACGCGCAAGATGCGCTGGATGTGCTCAATCTCCAAGCCCTTAAACACGCCGATCTTGCGCATAACGAGCATGAGTTGATGCTGTTGCTTGTTCATCTACTTCCCTTTTAAACCCTTCTCTTCCTGATAATTAGAGCACTTTGATCTTTTGTAAAAAATGGCCTCTTTCTCTATTAGCCGCATCAATAGCGTCTTCCCCCCCCAATACAGCCACAATGCCTTCTCTGGCCCCCCTATCAAGGATATCGGCAAAAAAACGGAAATCTTCCGCAGTTGTTCCCATAATTTCTTCGCGCATGCGCTGGCGGTACACCTCGTCGATGCCTGTCAGATGGCGCATCATAGACGTATACCCCTTGGCATCCGGCAGCTGGTAGCTGTCCAAATCTCCGATTGTGCCTATGATTGCTTTACTTAATTCGTCTTGCGTTATATCGAGTTTACGGAGGAATCCTCCGCTTCCATCGTAATTGTCGAGCGTGCTCAAGATATTGGGATCCCGATACGAAGCGTAGCCCAAAATACCCGAGAAGGGATCAAAAGAGCAAAATGCGCCATAGGCGCCTCCCTGAACGCGAATGCGATCCCAGAGCCAACTCGCCCCCAGATAGCGCGACACGACGGTGGACGAGCCGTGTAAGACGTATCCCAAGTCATACAGATTAGCCGCCTTTCCCACGTAGTTGACCTGAGCGGGAATCAACAATCCTTCATTGCCCGTACGTTCTGCCTGAGACCAGGTCTGCTTCGCCCGGTCGACGGCGGGCAAACTGGAGAGCATCGCGGCCAATTCTCCATCGAAGTAGGATCGATCATCCCCGCTGAGCGTCACATTACAGAGGGCACCGGAGCGGCTAAATAGCAAATCCCGCATTTCTTCCAGTCGGTTCTGCACAGACGGCCAGTCCTGATCGATATCGACAACCAGCTGACGCAAAAAGAACAGATAGTCGACCCCGCGCATCTGCTCAGAAAGCCAAGCGGCCCTATCAAAGCGCGAACGCAGACGCAGCGAGACTACGCGATGCCCTCCGGGCACTAAACCCGATTCTTCACCGGCCTTCTCTTCCAATGCCATTTGCAGAAAGCGCGCTCGATCATCGAGCCTACCGCGGCACAAGACGTCGCGCAGCAGCGCCATAAGCTCCGGCGCGCGGGTAACGGTCGATTTGCCGCGGAGAAATAGATAGGCGTGTAGTGCATCGCTCTGACGATGGCCGCTCAGCACCTGCTGCGTCCACAGACCGCCCGTCTCCGAGCCAATCCGCTGCTGCAGCTGAACAAAGCTTTCATCCTGAGTTCCCATCTCCAAGAGCGCGCGGCCAAAAAGCGGCACATAGGGCAAATACTCCTGGGGCAGCACGCTCAAATCAAACCCAATATCAAAGTAGGCGATTCCATTGGTAAACAGGTCATGGTGCAGTGTTTTTACCCCTTCAACATCGGTTTCTTCAAGGGGTATAGTAGTGATTTCCGGCTGTAGATCGCTCAGTTCCAAACGAGGCAACTTGGCTAAGTCCGCCGGGTCATCAGGCCGTTCCTGCGCTTCCTGAAGCGCGCGCGCTGTATCGGCAACTTCCTGTAAGGCACGATCATCCATCTGAGCATGCGCGGCGGCTAAACGCTCCTCCTCAGCTGCTTCCTGGCGCGCACCCTCTTCCTCATCGGGACGAAGAACAACGGTTGTGCGGTGCCTATTTTCGAGCAGGTGGCGGCGTATCAGCTCCGGCAAATAGCGGTCGTCTTCGCCGATGCGCTTACGCAGGCGGGCAAGGGAATCTTCAAAGCGCAGCGACTCCAGCGGATCGCGATCGTACAGCCAGTGTGCCAAACTGCGCAGCATGAGGGCCAGGCCGCGTGGAAACGATCCCGTATTGTTTTCACGCAGGCGAAACTCCGCCGTATTGAGAGCAGCAGCGACCATACCCGCATCAACGCCCTCTTCGGCAACTCGCTCCAGCGTGCCGATCACGAGCTCTGAAACCGCATCAATATCTCTTTCGTGCACGCCTTTTAAACCGGCGCCAAAAAAGAGCTGCTTCATCTCCGTCTCCAAACCGCTGCCCGTTACGTCCTCGCCAAGTCCCGAGTCGATGAGGGCTTTGCGCAGCGCAGAGGCGGGCGTGCCGAGCAGCACGTAATCGAGTATCTGCAGTGCTCGCCGATCGTCGAGATCAATCTCCCCGTCGAGCAGCCAGTTAACGGTCACAAAAGAGGCCGCTTCTTCCCCCTCGCTAGCGTAGACGTGCTCGAGGCGACGAGGCTCTGAGAAACGCGGCTGGTCACCGATATTGGAATCAATCGCACGGGGCTCAAAATCGCCCAAATACTCTTCTAATAGATCGAGCCGACGATCTATATCGTCATCTCCATAGAAAAAGATGCGCGCGTTACTCGGGTGATAATAATCGCTGTGAAACTGTTCAAACTGCTCAAACGTTAGATCGGGAATAGCGCGCGGATGTCCCCCCGACTCAACGCCGTAGGTCGTATCTGGGAAGAGTGACTGCTGGGCATACTCTGCTGCCACCCGTTCGGGATCTGAGTAGGCTCCCTTCATCTCGTTAAATACGACCCCTTTGTACTTGAGCCGACTGCCGTCCTCTTCTACTTCGTAATGCCATCCCTCTTGCTGCAGAACGGCCGGAGTTATCCGAGGGTGAAAGACCGCATCTAAGTAGACGTCAATCAGATTGTAAAAGTCTTTCAGGTTAGTACTAGCGACCGGATAGCACGTTTTGTCGGGATACGTGAAGGCGTTGAGAAAGGTATTGAGCGACCCCTTGATCAGCTCGACAAATGGCTCTTTAACTGGGTACTTACGCGATCCGCAGAGCACGGAATGTTCGAGAATATGAGCCACGCCCGTCGAATCCTCAGGGGGAGTGCGGAAATTTATTCCAAACACTTTGTTCTCGTCATCGTTGGCCAGAGACAGCAACTGTGCCCCCGTTCGATGTCTGTAAAAACGCGCCTTCGTATTGAGTTCTTCCAGATGCTCTTCACGCAGTAATTCAAACTGATGGTCTGACATACGTATTCTCTCACTCCGTCGATATATACAGATACAGATGCCTATTTTTACCTATGAGTATCCTATTTCTGATCGCTGCACTAGCCCGCTAGTTCCCATACCGATACAGCGGTTTTTCCCAAAATCTGCTCCCTGTCCCTCTCGCTCAAAAACGGGATACCCTCGCGTATCAGTCGCAGTTCATCAGAAAGCGTGTGCCAATTGTGCTTTACCCGATGGTGTCCGGGATAGCCCGTTCCCCACATAGACCGATCGCTGCCAAACGCGTCGTAGAGCATGCGAATATAGGGATGCACATCCACGTGTGGAAAGGGTTCGGTAGAACGGCCCGCCACGTCTGATATCTTGATAAAGACGTTGTCACGGCTGGCCAAATCAACTATGGGTTGATACACATCGGGACCCGCCTCGAGATCGGGATAGCCCATGTGATCAACGAGTAGCTTCATATGGGGAAAACGCCCGGCAATTTCGTCTACTTGAGCCGCATCGCCGGGACGCATGTGGAACTGTATAACGGCGTCGGCTGCAGCCAACTCCTCCCACAGAGGACCGTTTTGCTCAGAGAGCAAGATCGCTTCGTCAGGGTAGTACATGGGATGCAAACGAAAGCCGACCAGACCGCGTTCGCGCATCCAGTAGCGAGCCGTTTCTGCGTTGTTGGGATCCTGTGGATCTATGAGGCCATGTCCGATAAAACGATCGGGAAAACGCTGAACCGAATCGGCGATATAGCCGTTGTCCCAAGTCGACCAACTCGTCTGCACCAGCACGCTCCATCCGACGCCGTGATCGTCCATTTCGGCCAGTAGTTCATCTGCTGTGCCCGGCTCATCGGGCAGACTCTTCCAACCCGGAGCCGTTGGTCCAATTGGATAGCGCGGGGGATCTATTTCCCACACGTGCACATGCGTATCTACAATCATATAATCTCCCTATGGCAGCGCTATTTTACCCAGGACTACAGGGCGTTGAGCGCCGGTTGCAGCCGGCACGTTGCCAGCGTGTCCCACAAACGTTTCGTTGGCCAATACGGCAAAGCTAATAGCCTCGCGTGCGTCTGGATCAATGCCCAGTCCCCGCAGCGACTCGACTTGCGTGTGTGGCATAGCCAGGCGCAGCCTTTCCAACAGATGGACGTTGTGCACACCGCCGCCAGCTACCCAGACCTCGGCAACGGGTTTGCTCACTGCACGGCCTATTCCCTCGGCGATAGAAAGCGCGCTAAACTCCGTCAGCGTGGCAATCAAATCGTCTGGAGTACTAGATGCCCGTCTCGTGACCTCTTCTAAGAACGCGGTGCCGAATTCCTCGCGGCCGGTCGACTTCGGCGGCTCGCGCTGGAGGTAGGGATGAGCCATTAGACGCGATAGGAGCGCCTGATCGACCACGCCACGAGCCGCGCGGGCGCCGTCTCGATCAAAGCACTCGCGGCCGCCCGTAGCGCGTTCTACCGCGGCGTCGATCAGCATATTTCCCGGTCCCGTATCGAACGCACATATACCCTCTATCGATTCTCCGGCGGGCACAATTGTCACGTTGGAAATACCGCCGATATTGAGCAGTACGCGACTCTGTTCCTCGTGACCAAATAGCAGCCAATCCACCAGCGGCACAAGCGGTGCTCCCTGACCACCAACGGCCATATCGGCCGTGCGAAAGTCTGCTATGGTAACGATGCCCGTCCGCTGAGCAATAACGGAAGCGTCGCCAATTTGCAGCGTCGAAGGCGGATCTCCACCGGGCAAGTGTCGCACGGTCTGTCCGTGTGAACCAATAAGGTCGATTTCTTCGGGTTTGTACCCTGCCCGGGCAATCACGGCGAGAGCAGCTTCGGCAAATAGTGCGCCTAGCTGTGCATTGGCTTGGCACAGTTGGTCTATACCTGCTCGATCTTCACACAGATCGAGCACTCCCTGGCGCACGACATCTGGCCACCTGAGCGTTTCAAAGGCCAATGGACTACAGCGAAGATTTGCACCGCTTCCGCGCAGCTCTACCAGAGCCGCATCCACCCCATCTGCTGAGGTGCCTGAGATTAGGCCTACAACCCTGCGACATTCTTTTCCTGCCTTTTCACTCAGTTCCTGCATGCGCATCTCCGTCGGACACTTCGCGTGCGATTACGGCAACCATACCAAAGAGAATGGCATAGACCAGGGCAAAACGACCGTTTATCATGGACGCATTGCCAATACCCAGAGCTAGCATACCCATTAATAGCGCAAAAGACGCGGCGCAAAAAGAGCGTACATGCGGGTTGTTGGATTGATGAAACGCATGCCAGGCAAGTTTCATAATGCGCCCATACATCCAAAAGAAACCGATTAGGCCGAGCACACCCATCTTGACTAAAATCGTAAGATACAAACTGTCTATGGTCCACGCGCGCGTCCAATCAAAGCGCAGCATCTCCTCATTGAAATTGAGCAGCATAAGCGTCTTGCCCTGACCGTGACCCAGCAGAGGATGTTCTGCGCTCGCTTCCAGCGCTACGGCATAGGAAAAGATACGCCCCATTACGTGCACGTTTTCCTCGTACTCTACAAGCGTGCGAGATCGCTCAAAAACCTGTGCGCCGATCGAAGCTCCCGTAAATCGCTGAAAGGAAAATACGATGCCGACGAGCAGGGCTAGTAGCGCGACGACCAGCGCTGCCGATCGCCAGCGACTGTTCCCGCCGCGCAAGCGGCCGTTCATAAAGGCGATACAAACTAAACCGATGAGAAAGACGGCCCACATACTGCGCCCAACGGTCAGAACAAAGGCCAGCCCAATCGGTATGAACAGGAGCAGCAGCAGCGGCCTCCCCCAGCGGCGCGGCGCAAACACCAGCTCGGAAACTACGAGTAAAAGAGCGATCGGAAGCACCATGCCCTGCAGGCGAGCCACGCGCACAAAGCGTTCGCCGACCGATAGATCAATAGCCCCTACGAATTCTAACACATAGCCCGCTGCGACAACGAGCCCCAGAACGACCAGCAGCGGCACATAGTAGCGCAGCGCGCTGCGCCCGCTGACAAAATAGCTCACAACAAAAAATGCCACGTAGTAAAGCGGGAAACGTGCATCGCGCCATATAACGCTGACCTCATTACCATAGAGGTAGCCAATCCCGACAGATAGACACGTCACTAGGAGAAAAAACAGAACGGGGCCATCAGCCGGCGTATGGCTGATGCGCAAATGTCGGCGATACACCCAATCAACTAGGGCAAAAAAGCAGGCCACCAGAAGAAAGGCTTCCTGGAGGCGCACTCCCCCGGGCAAGACCAAGTCCGATAGGACGGTCGACGGCAGGACTATGGTCACAGCCAAGAGTAAAGGCAGGGTGCGCTCTACGGAAAAAAGCAGGAAAGACAGGGCTATAAAAAAGATGGGCACGGCCCAAAACATGAGTCCGGCAAAGTAGATCGGCCCCACAACCAGCGCGACCTGCACGCACACCACGCCCCACAGCAAGGACTTATTCGCCGGCATCATATCGCCTAACTCAGGTGCTTTCACAGCGTTCTCCACGAGACATTGCATCGGCCAACCAGCAGGCAATCGGAGCAATAAGCGCCAAGTCTATGGGCAAACGAAAACGGATATGGGCAAAAAACAGCGCATGCACACCCGTTAGCGCCACTAGCAGCGACAGCGCAGACCAGCAGACGAAACTATGTCGCATATGCCACAGGCCGATCGCCCCCAGTAAGAGAACCGATATCCCCATCAGACCGAGCACCGTCACTCGAATGATAGATGGGTCTTGTCCAAAGGGAATCCACAGCGAAACCACTTTGATCGCGGCAAGCCGGACTGTGCGCAGCGGCTGGGCGACCATGCCCCGGAGCACATGGCGCGCAACGAGTGCATCGCGCAGCACCGGATCTTCTTCACCTCTCGCTATCTCTCTAAACATCTGCCAATAATCGGCGTCATCGCTATAGCGTCCTGTCGCAGACGGCTCATGCCCCACGAGCAGGTTGATGCCGAGATTTGTTGATATGGGCACAAAGTGACCGCTCACCTCTTTATTGCGCAGCGTCCACGGAACGATGGTAATAACCAGTGTTAAAAAAACAACGGCCATGTGCCCCACACCGCGCGTTCGATTCTTTGCCCCCGCTCTCCAAAGCATGACAAAAAGTAGGGGAACCCAGACCAAGAGCACGGGCTTACACAGCGCGCCCAGCCCCAGTATGATTCCAAGCCCAACAGCGTTAGGTATATTGGATTGGTCTACAACGCGCTGCACACACCAAAGCGCCAGCCCGGTGCAAAGCAGCAGCAACGTCTCGGCCATAAATACGCCAGAGAAAAAGATGAAAAGCGGATGGCAGGCTGTTAACAAGGCAGCATACAGTCCGGCGCGTTCGCCATATGTAGATCGCGCCAGCGCAAAAGGCACGAGACAGGTAGCCGCAGAGAGCACGGCCTGTAGCAGACGCACAGCGAGCGGTTCATAGCCCAACGTGCCGTATATCCAAGCAACGAAAAGCGGGTATAGTGGAGGTCGGAAAAAACCGGCTTCCGCGCTTTGCAGTCCGCCTTGCCACAGAGATTCTGCCATGCGCTGCCAGTGCGCTTCGTCCGCCGAGAACGTGCGGCCGTCAAACGCAATGGCAGTCCCTATCCGCAGCGCGAGAGCCAGTAAGAGCACGCCTATCAACGGACGACTCATGGCGCGCGCTCTGGGCGGCGAGCCACAAGCAGATAGTTCCACGTATCGCTATCAACGCGGTGTAGGCGGTCCAACGCCCATGCAGTGCACTGTATCATAGCGTATATAGGCCCCATGAGAGGCCCAAACAGGCGGCGCTGAAAGCGACGGAGGTAGTAACAGAAACGAGCGCCTGCCGTCACCCAGTAGCCCGCCATAGGACGCACTTCAAGCACTTCAAGGCCGGCTCGCTCTGCCAGATGCTGCAACCCGTAGCAAGTAAAGCGGAAGTAGTCGTGTGGGATTTCGTGCAGCCCCCAGATGTGGGGCGCACTGAGCAGCAGATAGCCACCGGGTTTGAGCACCCTAGCCATTTCTTCAACCATCCGCCAAGGTTCGGGCACGTGTTCGAGAACCTGAGACGAAAACACGGTATCAAAACTGACATCGCGCACCGGCAGTGCCAATGCGGTGCCCCTAATATGAAAGCGCGCGTTGGGGTAACGCGCCACGTCAAATTCCAATCCCGTATAGTCGTCAAACAGGTGTGCATAGGGCATGGCACCACACCCCACGTCCAATACGCGCCCGCGCGCCCATTGGTTGACCGCCCGCGCTATGTGATGGGCGGCAATTCGCTCGACCAGCCAGTTGGGCGCTAGCGGCCCCACGCGCTGCCTACTGGCGATCGCGCGCCGTGTGCGGGTAGTAATCGACTACCTGCCCTTCGGCGTCGAGGACATAGCTGCCCGGATAGCGCATCGTCGTCGGACAAACGTGACCCGGCACCGCTAGGACATAGGTGCCAATAGCAGGTAGCGGCCCCTGCCAGCGAAAAACGCCGTGCTCCTCGTTCTGTCCGACCAATTCTGCTTCCGGGTCGTTTAGCAGGCGCGCCCGCTTTTCCAGCGGAATATCTCCGCAGATAGCCTTGTGTCCAAGATCGGTTGTAACAGTCTGCTCCCCTTCGCCAGCGTACACGTCAACAACTTGGCCCAGCACCAAAGCCGCCCACTGAAAAGGCATATCCGGCATCGCATCTCCATAGCCCGTATCCCAGTAGATACACGTGCCCGGCGAACCGCAGAAACCTTCAGCTCGCGCATAGTATGCAAAGGAGAAAGATCCGCCGCCCACGAGGCGTTCAACGGAGAGTCCTTCATCGCGCAGCGCTTGCACCAGTCCACGCACTTCGTCTATGTGTACCTGTGCAACCTGCGCGCGCTCTGCTGGATCGCCGTAGTGATCGTGCCCATCGTAGATGTGCAGACCGCGCATCTCTATATGTGGATGCGCCGCCGCCTGTCGATACAGGTCCGCCGCTCCCGCTCCCACTTCGACGCCGGTACGATGCATGCCAACGTCCAGATCTACCATAGCCCGGAGCACGGTGCCGCGCTCTTGCGCAACCCGTCCCAATAGATCTACGTGTTCGGGACGACTGACAATCGCGACGACGAGCGCTTCGGCATTCTGCGCCGCCAAATCAGCAAAGCGTTCAACTTTGATGAGCTGCGTTAGCGGATAGGCCAACACGACCTCTTTCCCGCCGGCATTCAGCGCCATCTCCGCCTCACTTAGGGTAGCACATTTAAAACCGACTACCCCAGATTCTACCTGCTTACGCGCAACTGCTTCCGCCTTGTGCGTCTTGACGTGCGGCATCAGATTGTCGCTGCCACCCACCAATTCACCCAAAGCGCGTATATTGTGATCAACGCGTTCCTCATATACCACCATCACCGGCGTTTCTAACGATTCCGGATCGGCTACTCTATAACCAGACATTTCAATCATTTGCCCAATCCTTACCTACATTATTGGCATTTTACAAGGGCGCAAAAATAGCACAAAGGCGCGACGTGAGCAAACGCCACGCACGTCGATCAATACCTTATATTAGGATCATGTCTCGTTGGTTCAACGCTCATCCTATCGCGATTTTTCTACCTCTGTATATACTCGTAGTCGTCTGTGCAGAGTGCGCTGTACGCTATGCATGGAGCGGTTATAAATCACCCGATCAGCAAAACGTCATACCAGATACGCGATTCCACCATGGCTATCGCCCGGACATTGCATTCACAACCCATCCATCTCCGGGGGACCACTTTGCACCTGCGCATAATTCGATAAATAAACTAGGCATGCGCGGTCCGGTCCCCGGTGAAAAAGTAGGAACGCGTGTTCTACTCCTGGGCGACTCCTTTGTACAGGCCGATGAGGTCGACTTTGCGCTCACCTTTAGTCAGTTGCTCAACCGACACTTCGCACCGCAAATCGAGTTTGTTTCGCACGGTATGGTTAGCTGGTCTCCCACGCCGGAATTTTCTTGGTTATACCATCAGGGACTTTCTCTACACCCCGACGAGGTCGTGCTCTTTCTGTGCAGTAACGACTTTTATCGCGTCAGTGCATTTCATCAGACAGATGCAGCGTATCGCCAACAGGCAATCTATCGGAACGGCATACCCATATCGTACCGGCTTGCCGCCCCCTCGCCGTGGAAACAAACCCTAAGACACTCGGGACTGATACAGTTACTCCGAACGAGCTATAGCGAACTGAGCCTGCGCTGGCGCAGGACGCAGCCGTCGTCTCTACCCACCATCCGCGATGAAATCGTCCACCTCGCACAGCCGCCCGAGAAGTGGCCACCCGAACTATATGACAACGTACGTGCAACACTCGACGTCGTCGCCTCCATACACGCATACCTAAAAGAAAATCAAGTCGAGATGCATTTAGCACTCGTACCACTGCCCTTCGCATGGCCAGATGAAACACCGATCGGCAAGCAGCACCCCTTATACGGTTGGCCAGGTGATTTCTCCGTATCCCAGACGGGTATTGAAGGGCATACGCGCGCTTTTGCCCGTCGACAGGACATAAACTGGATTGACTTACAGTCGGCTTTTGATCGGCATAAAGAGCGCACTAACGACCGCCTCTTTAACAGAGCCGACGGCCACTGGAACGCCGCCGGACATCGCGTCGTCTCCAATGCGCTGCGCACGCACTTTAGCGGTGGGGATGCACGATAAATACCCCTTCTTGGATTTGGTGCTTTTATTTGCTAAGTTGAGTCGGTAATACTCATCGTTCAAGGAGAGATGATATGCTTAAATTAGGCTGTATGTCGCTTAGCTACAAAGACGAGTTTGCCGCTGGCAAAATCGACTTAGAAGGCTTTATTGAGCGCGCCTATCAGATGCGCCTCGACGGCATTGACATACACACGCGTGCGCTGGCCTCAACCGAGCCCGACTATCTGCGCACTATTCGCATGCAGGCGCTTAAACGCGGGCTTGCCCTATCCTACATCGGGATTAGCTCCAACTTCGGGAAACCGCAAGAGCAGTTGGAAGACGAAGTGGATACCGCCAAGCACTGGATTGACGTGGCGGCTTTTATGGGCATTCCGCTGGTACGCGTTTTTGCCGCTTGGATTCCCGAGGGCGACACGGAAGAAGCCGTATGGGCACGCATGATTCCCTGTCTGCAGGAAGTCGCTTCCTACGGTCAGCAAAAGGGCGTCGTCGTCGGTCTACACAACCACAATCACGGCTGCGTGACGCGCACGGGAAAAGACGTCAAAAGAATCATTTCCGAAGTCGACAACCCGTATTTCTCGCACATTCTCGACACGGGACAGTACGTCGGCTCCCCCGGCGCATCGGGACAGCGCGGCAAGGAAGACCCAGCGCTCAACTTCTACGGCAGCATAGAAGAGACGGCCCCGCAGGCCGTACACGTGCGCTGCAAAATCTATCGGATTCAAAACGGCGTCGAAGAATGGCTGAACTACCCGCGCATATTCGAGATTCTCAAAGGCGTCAGTTTTAACGGCTGGCTGTCCATTGTATACGAAGGACAGGATGTCGAAGAGGAGGCGATCGCCGTGCCCAAGGCCGTGACCTACCTGCGCGGTCTAATAGCTGAATACGAGTCTCAGAGCTAGCACCGTAAAGAGTTCTCTCCGAGATGCCGATAGCGCACGGCGCCGTCGGCATCTCGGCGCTTTCCCAAACGCCAAAGAGCGTGTGCGGTAGGCGACAGTCCTACCCGTCTTCCTCTCCGTAGCCACCACCGCCCGGCGTCTCTAAGACTAAACGATCCCCTGGACACATGCTGCTGCCGTCTATAGCTGAGAGCTCGATACGCTGACCGTCGGCTCGCTCTATCCACTGTCGCCCCACCGCTCCAGATTGTCCCCCTGCCAGACCATAAGCACCTTCGCGCCGCTGCTGCGTTAGGAGCGAGAGCTCTACTCGATCCAAGAAGCGCAGCTCGCGAACGACGCCATCACCACCGAAAAAACGCCCCCGGCCCCCAGATCCGCGACGAATCGCAAAGCGTTCCACGCGCACCGGGTAGCGAAACTCGAGAATCTCGGGATCCGTTATGCGCGTATTCGTCATATGACTGTGCACGGCATCCGTTCCGGAAAAGTCGGGCCCGGCACCCGTTCCCCCACACACGGTCTCGTAGTATCCAAATTGACCGTTACCAAAAAGCACGTTATTCATCGTCGCCTGGCTTCCAGCGCAGCGCTGGAGCGCCTTGAGCAACGCGGCGACAAGACGCTGACTCGTCTCTACGTTCCCTCCTACTACGGCAGGGGCTTGGTCTGCAGACAGCGAAAAATTAGGCGATAGCAGACAGCTTTCGGGCAGGTGCACCTGCACATGTTCCATCATGCCTTCATTGAGCGGAAGATCTTCCTCTACGAGTAGCCGCAGCACGTAGAGCAGCGCGCTCTGCGCAATGGCGGGCGTTGCGTTGAGATTGCCCGGATGCACGTCGCCCGTCCCAGACCAATCGACGGATGCCGCCCCGTCTCGGATCTCGATTCGCACGGCAATCGGAGTTCCGTCATCCATTTCCTCACGCGCTTCATATGCGCCATCGCCTAAGCGACGCAGGGCTCGCTGAACGCCTTCACTGGCTTCGCGCTGCAGTAGCGACATATAGTCGGCCGCCTGATCTGCATAGCGAACTGAGAGAGCACGTAGGCTAGCGGCTCCGCGAAAATTGGCGGAAAGAGCCGCTCCAAGATCGGCCATGTTATCGCCGACAGATCGCGATGGATAGGATCCCTCTCCCAGCAGGCTACGCACCGTGGACCAATCAACGTTCCCTTCACGGACCAAGTACGTCGGCTCAATGACGACCCCCTCTTCGGCCAATGTCGTCGCATGCGGCGGCATTGATCCGGGGCGTACGCCGCCAATTTCAGCGTGGTGGGCGCGGCTGGCAACATAGCCCAAGAGCACGTCATCTTCGGAGAAAACGGGCGTCACTAGCGTAACGTCGGGCAAGTGCGAACCGCCATATCCCGGATGGTTTGTTACAACAGTATCTCCCGGCCTCATCTGCAAGCGAGCCGCTACGGCGCGCACACACAGCCCGAGCGCGCCCAAATGCACTGGAATATGCGGCGCATTTACGACGAGTCGACCCTGTGCATCGAGCAAGGCACAGGAAAAATCCAGACGCTCTTTAATGTTTGTCGAGAGCGCCGTTCGCTGCAATACCGTTCCCATATCACGTGCAATACTGCGCAAGCTATTTGTAAACAGTTCCAAACGCACGGCTTCTGGTCGGACGTGCCCCTCTCCATTAGCCACAGACGCGCTGCGCAGTACGAGCGTGCCGTACCCATCAACCTCAGCTTCCCAATCCGCATCGACAAACGAAGCACTGTGCGCCTCAAAGACGAGGGCCGGACCGCTCATAGTCGAACCTGCGCGGAGCATATTCCGGTCGTACAGGGCGGCGTTTACCCACGTATGGCCAGCCCAAAGACGCGCACGACGTTGGGGTCGCTCCTCGACTTTTTCCGACGCTTGAAGAGGACGTTCCTCGCGCGCGGCTCCAATCGCAGCAACGGCGCGCACGGCCACGACCTCGATCTGCCGTTCGACCGGACGGTGTCCATAGAGCGCCTCGTAGCGCTCTACGAAAGCTGACTCGACGTCATTACACCAATCTATGGCTAGCGGCTCGTCTTGACCGACAAAGCGCATTTCCACAATCCGCCGCCGCACAGCAGCTTCACCGACCCCTTCTTCTCGCACGCTAGAAAGCGCCTCTCGCTCGACTTGGTGCACCATCGCCTCGAGCCTATCACCCAATATTTCTAGCGGCTGAAGTGCCTGTTTTTCGGCAAAGCGTTCGATCGCTGCATGTCCAATACCCAACGCACTGAGCAAACCCGCATCTACCGGCACCAGCACCACGCCTATTCCCAGGCGCGCGGCCACGCCGCAAGCGTGTTGGGCACCCGCACCGCCAAAAGCAACCAGCGCGTAATCAACCGGATCATAGCCCTTCTGCAGCGAGATACGACGGATGGCATCGGCCATTCGCTCGTCCGCTATTTCGATAAAACCAGCAAGCAGAGCTTCCCGACTGGGGACCTGACCGCCTGCTCGGCGCAGCGCAGCAGCCGTTTCTGCAAGACGTGCCTCGGCGTGCTCACGGTGAATTGGAATACCAAATCGCGCTGCGTCTAACCGTCCCAAAAGCAGGTTGACGTCCGTCAGGGTCAGCGGCCCACCCGCTCCGTAACACGCTGGCCCCGGATGGGCACCGGCACTTTCTGGCCCCACGTACAGACGACCATTTCGCACGCCGCAAATAGAGCCCCCACCTGCTGCGACGGTCTCAATAGCCAGGGCAGGGGCCACCAAATGTGCATCGCCCACCTCGTGTTCAAACGCATACTCATACTCGCCGTCGAAGCGCGCCACGTCCGTGCTCGTACCACCCATATCAAAGCTTATTACGCGATCGTAACCGGCGCGGCGTCCGGCCAAAGCCGCTCCGACAACGCCTCCAGCTGGACCGCTGAGCAAACTGTCTTTAGGGCAAAAGTCTGCGGCGGATAAGAGCCCTCCCGCGCTCGTCATCACGTGCAGAGACCCGCTGCCTAACGCGCTCTGTACACCGCTTAGATAGGCATTGACTACGGGACCCACATAGGCATCTACTACCGCCGTCTGCGCGCGCGGTAGGAGCTTGATAAAAGGGGCGCGTTCCGCGGAACAGACCACGTGTCTAAAACCGCATTCACGCAGACAGTGCGCTAGGGCAACCTCGTGCTCGGGGGACTTGTAGCTGTGCATCAGTACGACCGCTGCGGTCTCAATGCCGCGTTCGACCAGCGCCGCCGCCTGCACGCGGAGAGATTCTACGTCCAGCGGAAGTACTGCCCGACCCGCAGCGTCCAACCGCTCGTCAACTTCGACTACGGCTTCATACAGTGGTGCAGGACGTTCGATGTGTAGCGCAAAGAGGTCGGGGCGAGCCTGTGTGCCAATGGTCAACGCATCGGCAAAACCCCGCGTTATAAACAGGGCCGTCGGCACGCCTCTGCGCTCTAATAGCGCATTGGTCGCACGCGTCGTACCCAATCGCATGGCCAATGGGGGCAGGTCTCGCGGCGTCTTTGCCCCGGTAGCCAACTGCGCAGCAAGTATCGGGGCCTCAGAGGGTGAACGCACTTCGAACAGAGTCCCCGGCGCGCACTCCACCGGACGATCCAAGTGCAATAGACCGGATTCTTTATCACACGCTACGACGTGATGGGAAACTTCCGCTACACCGCTTAAGGGGACGAAGGCAAAACCGCCAACGATTTGCGCGCTGGGGAGCCAATCGGCCTGCACGCGCAATACATCCGTCGCCGTTTGCTCGGCAACCACGCCACGCAGAGAACTGCTGCTCAGCACCTTCACACGTCGCATCGTCCCATCGGGCCCCGTCGCTAAGCAGTCGGTAAACGTGCCCCCCGTGTCAATCCAGATATTCCACTCAGCCACGGTATTTCCCTTCGCTTCTCTTTCGCTCATTCTGCAAATAGATTACCATCTCATATCAGGACAAAAACCGCTATGCCTATCAACGTACTAAAAAGCCACGAGCAAAACAGAGGGGCCTTCGACAACGGCCTTATTCAGGAACGCAAACCCATAGCCTTCCTCAACGAACAGCCCGTGCTCAAGCCCTTTTCAACGCTCTTCTATTGGGCACACGCCTGGAGCCTGCACGGAGGGACAATCGCTGAACACCCGCATCGCGGATTTGAGATATGCACTTTTGTACTGGAGGGTGCGATTGAGCACTACGACAGCAAGACGGACGCGTGGATCAGCTTAGAAGCTGGAGATGCTCAGATCATTCGCGCGGGGAGCGGCATTCGCCACGCGGAAAAAATAAAGGCGGGAGGCCGGATCTTCCAAATTTGGTTTGACCCCAATCTCAAACAGAGCCTCGGCGCGGAACCGAGCTATGACGACTTTCGCGCCTCTTCATTTGCCGTATCAGAGGGTATGGGAATCCGCACACAAACCCTTGTAGGATACGGCTCCCCCCTGAGCATGGATACCCTCACGCGAATTCGCCGCGTGCAGTTTCAAAAAGGGCGCCATACCCTACCATTAACGCCGGGATATCAAGTAGGCGCACTGCTTGTCGATGGGGCCATCGCATTGGGCGATAACGCCATGGATCGCCACGACTTTGCCGTGCTTATAGACGAAGTCGATCCAGTCGTCGACGCCCGTGAACACGCCGATCTCTTTCTCGTAGAGGTCCCCTATCCAGCCCCCTACGAAACGTTCGCAGAATCTCGCTCCTAGATCAACAGGAAGCTAGCCGCGGCGCTGTGCCTTCAAGAACCACATTTCATATATGGGCACCAAGATACACAGCAGCATGGTCATGCCGAGCAACGCGGCATTAATCGGCGCAAGCACACCCCACGCCGCACCAATGTATCGCACCAACCACGGTTCCGCTATTTCCAGCGTTATATATACAAAACAGGAGCTGATTACGAACGTTTTCCACCTAGAGGACCAAGCACTTAGAAGAAATAAATGGCCCGTCGTAAGAAAGACGATGGGCATGATAAACAGGTGAAAATGGGCCGTTTCTACCAATTCGGCCTTTTCTTTGGCGAACATCATCTGCTCTTCATCGCCCAGATAATAGGCTGCAGAGCCTTCCGCACTCAGGCCCGTATTCTCATGAGACATAAAAATGGACAGCGCAGAAGCGGCCAGCATGAATACGAGAAAGTAGGTCATGATTAGACGCGTATGAAAATCCATACGCGCCAATTGGGAGCGATTGTTAAAGTATCTCATGGATGCATCGCACTCTGCGGGGTGTGATAAAAATGCTCCGTGAGGGCTAGGACTTTACGCACGCCGAAGTTAAGCGCACGAACGGACATCGTCGCGCCGCTTATATTAACAATGTCGCGATTAATCCGTATGGGATCACTCTGCTTTTTCCCCACATACTGGCGCAGAAAGCGTTTTTTTCGCACTTCGGCACCGTAGCTTTCGCGATAGACCAGCACGCCGGCACCGCGCACGCTAAAGTCGGGCTCCACGCCAACAATAAATGTGATGGGACGGAACTTACCTATCTCCTCTGACACGACGGCATACCCCAACAGTTTGCCCTCATCATCGTAGGCTAGATCCACGACAAGACTGTCGCCGGAGAAAGACCTCCCCAATGCCCCAACGAGATCTCTCTTGGCCTGTGCGCTCAGCGTGTGCGCAACCGACTCGAAGTGCACCGCCTCGGGAAAGAGACGAGCACGACCCTCCTCCGGCTGCATGTATACCCTTATAGAGCCCGTTTTTTGGGCTATAGCGGGGCTTACTCCATACAGTCCGAGCAGCAGCGCGATGAGTGCGCCTTTAAAAGTAAGATGCAACGGAAAAGACCAAGCCACTCTTTTGATCGTCCTCTTTGTAAGATTCGTAATCCAGTTTGACTGCCGTTTCTTCAACGGGACGCCAATTGAGTCCCAACGTCGTGCGACGCTCTTCGCTCGCGCCTAAGTCGATAGAATCGTAGCGCAGCGAAGCCGTGAAAATAGAATGTGGAAACGCCTGTAATGTGCCAGCCCCAAAATGATATCCAACCTGGGCGTAGTACCCCGTGCGCTCATCGTGTGCGGCCCCATCTACGGTTGCCATCGCCCACTCTCCGCGCACTTCAAAGGGACCGCGGTTAAAATT
>CALDFW010000180.1 GCA_937942165.1 uncultured bacterium
GGATACGACGTGCTGACCGAGGTCATCCCCCTCTATCCCACCGTAAAAGAGGGATACGTTGGTGTAGGCCAGCTGGGTCTGGCTGATCAGCCCGAGACCTGCTGGATTGGCAAAGACCGCGTCCGCATCATCTGCAATAGCTACGTAGCTATTGCCCAGCGCTGCAGAACGCGCACCAGCTCCCACGTTTTGGATGTTGACGACTGCTTCAACAGCCTGAGAGCCCAGAAACACGATTCCTGCAGCTAAGACACTAGTTAATTTTGAGGTTTTCATCAGCCAACTCCTCCTTGCTGGTGGCTCAATTTCTCTCTAATCCTAATCAATTTTGCTGAGTTTTATCGAACCGTCGCTGTAAATACGACCGACGTCTCGAGTGAACTGATATTCCAGATTCGTAGTTTCTACAGGTTCGTTGCGAAAGTCAAAACGTAGAACGACGTCGTGGATCTGAACGTCTATGGATGCTACATCAGGATGTAAAGCGGGAAAGACAACAAATCCTTCTGCCTCTTGACCACTGAAAATTTCCTCATCCTTTAGCATTGTCCTACGCAGCAGATCACGACGCTCTTGATAACGAGCATACTCATTGCCCCGATAGCCTATCGCATAGGGCCTATAGTAAGTGTCTAACTGTTCAAAGCTCAGGCTCCAGTACTCACGATTATTCCCAGCCTTGATCATTATCTTGCTGGGATCAATCTTAACCTTGGGATAAGCGTAGTTCTTAACACTTAGCTTGAAAACCGCAAAGCGCTGTTTTTCCTTATTCGACCCCCAAAAAACCGAGTTACCGAACGTGTATGGGTTTGTCGACTTGGGACCAGCCTGCGAGTTATTGAAGAACTGGCGATTTAATTCTTCGTCCGTCATGGGCTTCAGATGCACTTCGAAACGGTCTTGTACAAAGGTGACTGTGCCATCATCAGCGACGGTCATAGAAGTCGCCTGTTGATCATCGGGACGCAACGGGCCCGTGTAGTAGTTATAACCACACCCGGACAGCGCGCTCATCAACCCAATTGACACCAACAGGAAAGCAGGGAAAATCTGTATTTTAATCAACGGCTTCACTCCACCTAGTTGATCGTTGTTTGATTGCCCCCCAAGAGATTTCCCCGATCGCCGTTGGAATAAAGATACTTTCCAAGGGCATTAACATCAAATCGGCAAATCGCTCTGAGAACCGATACGAGTTTAACTCACCTGACAGCGACCATTTGGCGTCCAGCAGGTCAGTACGAAGATCAAAGTCATCAAACTCGACATTAAAACCGACTATCTCACCTTCTGAGAGACGGTGCTCCACGCTTTGAAATGCAGCGTTCACGTCAATCTTATCAAATGGGACCAGCGAGACTTCATATCGAGTCACACCAGCACCACCGATCTCCCCCTCGTACACAAGAGCCGCCTGCGTGTAGGGGCCATTCGGTAGAGCATACCAAGAGGCTGATGAATACGTTACGAAGAAGTCTCCGTCAGGTGGCGGCCCCCCCAAAATAAAGTGATTGGCCTCCGTCCCGTTAACCTCATTCTGCTCTTCTATGCTCAATTCCGAAAAATTGGCAAACTGTCCACCAGAGTGATCTGCATCAATGAACAACTGGAACGCGTCGTCTAAGAAGATCTGTGTCGCAGCCGTTCCAGCGGATCTATCAATCTGATGTATGTCATCGCGCACTTGAGCCGCGAAATATAAGCGATTCTGTGTTGCACTCCAACCGACCATTAAGTCGGCATGGAAATCCTCATCATTGGGCTGGTTACCGCCCACCATATCGTGCAAATCATTGGACGATATGCGATAAGCCTGTCCGACAAGTGACCAATCCTCAAATTCGCCGTCAATTACAGGCTCGAGCCCATCGGGAAACTGGAAGGCCTTAAAGGGAACGGCCTCCGGTGCATGCGCCCAACAGGGGACCGTGCTCAGCAATAGAAAAATCAACAAACCCGCCAAGATCCCTGTTCTCCCCAGCACACAAAGCACATATTTGCATTTTTCAAATATTATTGCGCTGTATGATAACGAATGCCCACATACGTGTCAAGTTATAAGAAATGTTGCCCGAGACACTCAGGAAGCGGACAGCTGAGATGGAATGACTGCGTGGAGCAAAACAGGCACTACTGCATTCACACCGCAATGCGAGCCTGTTCTGCAGATTCCGATTCCATCTTTAGCTATCGACTACTCTACACCAGCGTAAACAGCGACAAAACCCCGAGTCCGAGTCTCCACCTCATCAAATTCAAACTCTCGGCGTGCCAGCTCAAAACCGATAGTCGTGGTGAGCTTATAACCCTGATATTCGGACAGATTACTCAACTGTACGGTTGTTACCAAACCGCGAAAGCTATCAACCCCTCCCGGCGGGGTTGGATCAAGCAGTTGCCTGAAAATCTCGTACTCAACTCCACTTTCGATTGAACTGCTGCGCAGAAAAGGAAACCGCACCATAAAAGAAAAAAATTGATCCCACTCGCGACGTTTTGCCACGGATCGCCTGACGTCTGCCTGGTATCGATACTCACTCTTCCAACGCGGTACCCAAGTAGTCTGCCCCAAGTTTATCTTATACTCAACTTTATTAATCACGCCGAAGAAATAGGCGCGCTCCCGTAAATCGCGCAACGAAAGTTCGATGGCATCACCCAGCTGATGGTGAATCTGCCATTTTAACTTATTTTCCCAACGCAAACCGCGTATCCGAGTAATATCTAATCCGATCCAAGTCGTATTTATCCATGTATCCGGAGCGGCAAGCGGATCTGTAACCAGTCGCATTCCTCCCCGCGTGTTGGCTGGCTGTAACCACTGAAAAAGATCGTCGGGAATAGTGTCCTTCACTTTACGAATATCTTGAAACAAGACCCATCTTCCCCAACTAAATAGATCGACATCCGCTACTGCGAGAAGATATGTCGCTAAGTTCTTGCGCTTGGCAGAGATCTGCCGTATCCGCTGCTGACCAAGCGTTACACGCCAATCTGGCCCCATGTGGAAACCACCGTATAAGTTGTAGCCCTTAAAATCTGGTTTGTACGGTAGATCTGCCATCTCATCGTTTTCAAAGCGATCGATCCAACCGTTGTGGTTCATATCTATCCCATACAAAAACTCAGGACGGTCAGAGTGAAATCGCAGGAATGGCTCTTCGTAGTCTGGGATTAAATTCGGACTATCTTCATTGTCGTTCTGATTAAAATCGGAGATGAAATCGTTGTTCTCATCCCAACCCGGGAAAACTTCTCTATCACCCGATTCCCAGCCCCTGCGCCGCCAATCCGGCTGCCGATCCTGATCGTCGTTATCATCAACAAACTCATACCGCTGGAAATCGTTACCGAAATTCACCGTGCTATTATTGCGATCAACCACATACATATGCGTCGCGTATCGTGGACTGACATTAAACGCTTCTGCAAATGCGAAGAAGGGAGATTTTATACGGGAGACATTAAACAGCCAGGCCATGGCTTTATCTCCGGCTACATGGTGTCGATCTAAACCAGGATTAGGATATTGGCGGTACTGGTGGTTTACATTGACCTCCATATAGCTGCGGAAGCCGGCCAAATCATCTACTTCCAGCGTGAAACCGGCGATCTGATTGGCCGTAGGGATACCGTAGTCAAACAGGATAACCCGCTGGTTGGAATTATCTTTGACATTGCCGGAAGCCTGTGCCAAGAGCAGAAATGTCTCTTGCTGATCAGAAGCAATCTCGATCCGATAATCATTTGCCACAACGAGTTCGATACTCGCACGCTCAATTGCGGCCAGATCGGGACCATTATAGGTCCGATCATTTAAATCATAGCTGATCTGAATCTGTTCATTCCCATCCGCAGCTAGATAACCACGACGTTGGAACCCTCCCTCTACTAGGGGACGAAATCCAATCTCGCTACCGCGCGTTTGCTTACCCTCTGTATCGTACAGAATGATGTCACTCGCAAAGAGAGCTCCTCCACCCGTGCCATCCTCGGGCGAGTCATCGCTGATACGCACGTCTATGCGGGAAATGCTGGCAAAGTTCTGTGGACCTGTTAGCGCCCCCTTAAACATGTCTCCGCTAAACGATTCAAGTTGGGTATACGCCTGATGGGCATTAACGAACGTCCCCCCAACCTTTGCAAAGTCGCCGACTTGGACTTCCACACGTCCGCCGATCAGATTCGTGTTGTCCGTTTGCTGACTCGGATTACCCCCCGAAACGCCGGGCTCACTAATACGCGACATAACTAATGTCCCCGCGTATTTATCCGAGAGGAAATCCCACTGCAGGCCGTCGAAAAGCGGCTTTGAAAAAGTCATTGGTGTTAGCGAAGAGCGTATTTGATTACCGATTGTGATCGCATAGTGATACTGCCCCTTGTGATCAGAGGCGATAACTAAGTTCGAGAACCAGGAACTAAAACGGCCCGACTTTTCTACCATAGATCCGAAGGGCTGCGGATTCTCCTGGCGCCAATCGTAAATAAGCCAACCTCGCATGAGGTAATTGCCATAGATATCGTAGAAGTAATCGCCTTCAAGCGCCGTCGAGACATAGCGCTGATAGAGTTGGTTGGCATAGTTAGAGTATTCACGAGAGCTCCAACCATATTCTGCATACAGCTCTTGCGGCACGTACCACTTGCGCACAACCGGGTCGAGGGCATCAAACAAAACGCCCGGACCCGTTGGTTCAAAAGAAACCTTGCCCCCTCGCTTAATAGTCCCCAGCCTGCTACCATACTCTTGCGCAGCGCTCTCGACGACGCACAGAGCGACTACGAAACAGCACGCTCGTAAAAAACTTTTCAACATAGTTCCCAATCCACAGTGGGCCTCTCAATAGGCAATAGCGATTCTTCCCGCGTGCACTTCCTCAAAAGCATCGGCGCGGACTCTCATAACCCACACGTAAGAGCCCGGTAATAACGACCTGCCATCAGCTCCCTTTCCGTCCCAGTTTTTAATAACTGGTCCAATACGGTGTTCTTCGGAGAAAACGGTATGCACCTTACGTCCCGCCAAGTCGTAAATTTCCAGCACTACGGGCGTAGGCAGCGTCAGTTGGAGCAGGTTGAAAAAAATTTCCATTTCGTCGTTGATACCGTCTCCATTAGGCGTCAAAATTTCCGTCGAAAGGCTGATCTGCCCTACGAGCTTACCCACCTGTGCCTGCGGTATAGCCACCGCCAAACTTGCAAGTTCGTCGACATCATCCGGACCAAAAGAAACGGCATTTCCCGGTTCAAGTATCTGGGGCACCGTAGGCCACAAGCTGTTATAGGCACGCCCTGAAAAAGTTGAACCAAAGCGAAATATGGGTAAGTCAAATGCGAACTCGAGTAAATCGCCGTCACCGTCAATAAGTGGAAAGGACAGCACAAAGCGATCCGGCTCATTTTCGAGAATCTCGAACTCGGTAGGCTCTCCGTTAATGCGCATGTCGCGTATGGCCGCCACTTGTATATTCGTATCAACCTCCAGGCGATCGTATCCGCGCACTGGACCGTTTGTCTTTAGCAACACCGCGTAATTGAACGAGGCAGCCTTCTCGGCCTCTGCAAGACGGGGAAAAACTTCCGCACGCAGCGTATCGGCAATGGGAGGCTGTAAATAGTCAAACTGCAATCGGCCAACCTGTCTCGTATCAAAGATCCGACCGTTAAAATCTAGGCGAAATTGGATATACCGTCTGGGACCAGGCGCCGTGCTCAACTGACCGTTTTCGGCAGACTTCCACGGGCTCCAGTTCTCTTCGTCTTCTACGAGTGGCCCCTTGTTGAGGCGATCCAACTGGTAGTATTCTTCGCCGGGAATCTCCACGACAAAGGAATCGCCGAATTCCCCAACGCCTTTTCGCTGATACACAACAGGCGTATCGTCTAACCCCGAACGCACGCGTACTCCTACAGAGGAAAAGGCTGGCTGGCCGATCACATCTTCAACCCAACGCACTCGCCCGATCGTCGCCCGATCGCCGAGATCAATTAGATCCGTCACGAAGCGCGCTTCGCTTAGGTAGCCGGTTCCATACACTTCTACTTCGTCAATTTCAAACGGCGTCGTAGAGAGCGAACGAACCTTAACTAGGCGCACATATTGCGGATCAACGTCCAGGTCGACAATGGCCAACTCGTTTTTCTCATCACGGGCGATCAACTCGTCTGGAGCATTCTGGGCCGTATTAGTCTGACGATCATTAATCCACACCTCGTAGCCGCGCATAAAGTCGTCTTGAAAAGGCGTATTGGGCGTCGGCACAACCGTATTGCGCGGGTAAAAGCGAACGCGATGGATACCCACAGGGATACCAAAGTCAAGGATAACCAGAATACCGCGCGCATTTGCTTCTGGATTAGACAGGGTTGGCTTTCTCTCAAACGCCACGTTGTGGTCGCCATTCACCGTGCCTTCTAACTGCAGCCTGCGCACGGCACTGGAGATTAGCAGTGAATTAGGTGCGGTAATACTGCCACGATCTAATAGCACGCGCGAGGCAATGTTTTCTTCAGGATTAAAAAAGCGGGGGCTAATCCAACCCGTTCTCTGCAAGAACTCAATCGCCTCTTCGGGAGTATTGGTTGTATCCACTCGTCCTATAGCAGAATCCCGAACGAGGATTTCCGGATCAATGCTATCCCCCCCGCCCGTCCAGGGACGCCCTCCGAACCCCAATGTGAAAGTGCGCACATTTTGAGCATGAGCCGACGTATCAAACCATACCGTCATAATCCACGCGATTAATATGAAAAGCTGCCTGCACATGACCTATAATCCCGCATTAACCGTTAGGAAAAAGAGACTCGAGCGCTCGTCATCCCCGCCGTCTAGATGTCGATTTCCAAGGCGCAGTCCGGCTCGCAGAACGAGCTGGTACCCAAGATAGCCCACGCGATTTGTCAATTGGCTTACTAAGGTCCAGCTCTTCGATCCCTCGCGCACGGTTTCACTCTGCCCCTCAAGGAGGCTTAAACGACTCAGTTCAAGTCCAACTTGTAGCTGTGTATTAAACATCTGGCGTCCATAGCGCGGGAAATACGCCACGCCAACGGATTCGGCCATAAGCGGCTGGGTCCAAAGTAGAAATAGCGTCTGTTCTGCGAGCACAACTTCTTCCAGAAGCGCATTAAACGGACGATCACTGCGGATCTCACTCTTTACACGAGGCTCAAATACGGCCAAGCCGATTGGAATACTCCATTCTCCCTTATTAATCAACCCAATAAAGCGACTCCGATAACGCCCCTCGCGTTCTCGTACGGCCTCTTTATCGTCGCGCTGCCAAAGTGCGTCCCATTTAAAGCGATGTAGGAAATGCGTTCCTTCCCACAGCTCGTGATCCAAGTCCAAATAGAGCGCGTGCTGCCACGTATTGCGCATGGGAAGCGAGTCAAACACGCGTCGCATTCGACCCAGTGCACCTGCGGGTTGGACCCACTGGTTTATATCGTTTGGAATATCGTCTCGCACCAGCTTGGCGTGTTCGAAAAGTCGCAGCCGCCCCCAGCTGGTGCGCCACGTACCTGCCAGCAGAGTATACCAGCTACGCGTATGCCCATCGCCAGACAAACGCCTCATATGTTGACGGCCAACCAACCACTTTACATCGGGCCCAATATTGGCCGATATGTAGCTATTAAATCCGCGAAGATCTCGTTCAAAGGGGTAGTCTGGCAAGTCATCATCTTCAAAGCGATCGACTACGCCGTTATGGTTCATATCGAGACCAAAAAAGAACTCCGGGCGGTCGGAACGAAAGCGTAGAAAAGGCTCTTCATAATCGGGCTGTAAATTGACATTTTGGTTGTGATCGTATATGAAATCTCCGTTCTCGTCATACCCGGGCCACACCGTCGCATTCCACGGTTGAAGCGGCCTCTCCCAGTCTGGAACGGCGTCAAAGTCATCATCGTCGTCGACAAACTCGTACAACTGCGGAACGCGATCCTTATAGCGGATATTGCCACTGGCTTCCGTAAGCCAGTACCGAGTCGCATAGGCATCGTCGACAGAGAAACCCTCTACATACAGAGACCAGGGATAAAATTTATACAGCGCAATTCCATACGCTGCCGTTGAACGATGAACTGAACGATACCCTCGTGGAACGTTGGGGCTGGGATACTGACCATGCCGTTGGTTGAGTACCCACTCTCCCATGAAGGAGAGTCCCATCCAATCGCGAAGGTCCCAGTTAAAACCAATCAATTCATTAGCCGTTGGAAGAGCGTAGTCGAGTCGAAGCACCGTGCCGTTACTTCGATCCGTTACATTCTCCTCTGCGCGATCGAACGTGAGGAAAACGGGCTCTGGATCACTCCGGTCTCCATCCGTCTGGAGATTTGAAGCCATTTCTACGCGATAGTCGTTGGCTAGAGATAGCTCAACGCGCGCGCGCTGCATGTCGATAGAAGTCAGCCCTTCGTAGTCTAACGACTGCATATCGTAATGCAAAACGATGCGCTCGGCTCCCGAAGCCACCAGCGTGCTCCCCTCGGAACGTCCCCCTTCAACAAATGGGAGAAAGCCGATCTCGCTACCGCGAATTACGCTACCGCTCGTATCTGTTAAGACAATGTCATACGAAAAAAGTGCCGGCCCCTCCCCATCATCGGCAGGAGAATCGTCGCGAATACTTACCCAAAGGTCTTGTAGGGGTTGGTTCTGAGCCGTTGTAAGTACCCCGGCAAAAGGATTCCCGCTGGCAAACTCTTCCTTGGTCCGTGCATTGTGCGCGTTCATAAACGTCAGTCCAAAACGCAGCTTTTCCGTCATGTCGAAATCGAGATGACCACCCATTAGATTTGTCACGTCTGTGCGCGCGTCGCGATTGGGCTCACTTGGCCGTGACAGGAGAACGGTGGCTAATAAGCGGTCCGTCGCATAGTCCATGCGCAAACCGTTAAAGCGGGGCTTGTAAAACGTAAGCGGCGTAAAGTTAGTGTAAATCTGGTCGCCAATCATGAGGCGATACGTGCCGCGGCCATCTCCATCGCTAGCAATGACCAGCCGACTAAAGAAGCCCGAATAGGTATTGCGGCGTTCGGGACTAGCGGGCCGCTTCATGATGACGCTTCCCTGCGAAGCAGATTGAATCTGGTTCCAGCTGTATACGAGCCAACCTCGGCCAAGAGATGTACCGAAGCTATCGTACCACTCCGATCCTTCGAGTAACTGAGCTACGTAGCGGCGATAGTCTCCCTCCGCATACCCCGTATCTCGTACATACCAAGGATCGGAATACGTTTCAAAGAGATGGCGCGGCGCATACCACTTATGCATCTCAGGTAGGACATACTCTACGCCAAAACGCGGCGCGGCACCTCGATCGACGCCACCTCCCAACGCAGACAAACCCGAAACTCGAACCTGCGCGTGGACATCTATTTCTGAGATGATGAGCGCAAATAGAACTGCAATGCCCTTCAGGAAATACATTAGTAAACCACCCGAACTGGAACGATATAACCGAGCGCTCCTCCTGCATCGGCGGTAAATTCTACGCGGAGTACATACGTACCCGGTGAGACACTGACACCTGCATCATCTTTCCCATCCCATTCCAGGAAATGGTCTCCACTCGCATCGGATCGCAGAAAAGACAAATCTCGAACAGCCCTGCCCGCCAAGTCGTGAATCCGCACAGAAAACAACGCAGCCTCATCTATCCGAAAAACAGAGAAGCGTATCTGCGTTTGGTCATTTATTCCATCCCCATTGGGTGTAAATACTTCGGGCTCAACCCGCAAACTGTCCAACAAGGGGGCTTTTAGGAGGTCCGTTACAACGACCATGGACTGACTCCCAGCTAGATCACTCACATCCCCGTCGCTGGCAACTTGCACCATACCAGGTCGGGTGGTATTACTCAACTCCACAGAGAAGGTTGTGCTATTGAGGAATACGCGCGTCTTAAACGTTATAGCATAGATCTGAGAACCGCGGCGAGCGATTTCCGGCAAGTCTAGTTCAACATAGCCTGGGCCCTCTCCGGCTAAAGACCAAGCTCCCGGCCAAAGGGTCTGTCCAGCACCAAAGCGCAGCGCAGTTACGCTCCCCGAACGCACAGAGACCAACTCTAACCTGGACGATGAACTCGCCTGCAGTTTGAGACGATCAAACCCGGGATCACCGGTTCTATATGAAGGCAATAGGTATACAGTGAACTCTTGCTCGCGTCCGGGTTCAATCCCCCGCACTGGCCACACCTCAGCGAGCAGTTGGTCTACTAAGGGCGCACTAAACTTGAGTTCCATTCGACGGAGAGCCGGTGAACGCAGCGGATCCGTGCTGCGCAGACGGGCCTGTACTTGTACCATACGACGTGGATTAGGTGAGCGAAATATATCTCCACTCTCGTCATATATCTCGCTCCAATTACTCCACTTTGGACCAATTAATTCATTTACCACAACCGGTCCTCGATGATCGGGGTTGCGAATATTAACCCAGCGTTCTTCGCTAATCTCCCTTCCATAGCGGTCGTAGTAGTGCACGTCTTCTATCAAATCATCTCCGGAACGAGTACGCACTTCGAGACGCGTCCCCCGAGGTACATCAGCATCCCACTCAACGCTCGAAAATATCTGCGCTCGATCTAGCTTTATGAGCGGAGACGTCATGACCACGTCAGATACATATCCTTCTCCGTAGGCCTGCACCTCGCTCAGCGTGGCGCGTTCAGCACTAGATCCGACCAACTCCAACCGACGCAGCTCTATGTGACGGACTTCCTGCCGTATAAACTGCTCTTCTAATTGAACAAATGACTGCGTGTTAAACCGCTCGTCAAATTGACGCCATACGAGATCACCAGCAGGGTCAAGTGCACCATCTGAAACCCGTATTTGATAGGCGACGGGCGGATTTTCTGGGCTAATTAGTCGCACTCGATCAATCCAGTATTTAGCACCGAGATCAACCTCTAACTGGTTCTCATTTTTGAGTGGATCATATACGCGCAGGTCAAACGAAGAAGAGTGCAGGCCGTCCGTAAGCTGCCTCCTCAGCAGGTTGCCAAACAGCGTCTGATCTTGAAACAGCTCGCGCTGCGTCAACGCTACTACGTTGTCTCCCAATTCGATCACCTCGACTTCAGCCAAACGCGGCCTCTCGCGCCGGTAATATCGCACGGGACCACGTTCGACTTCGGGCAAAAGCGCGTACGTAGCTGGCAGGACGGCTATTTCACGCCCAGCAACCGTGACGCGAAAATAATCCACTGCTCCTCGGTCTTCTACGCCGAGTAGTTCGTATGCATCGGGCGTAACTTCAGCTCCTCGATCACCGTCGCTATCGAGCACATCAATGCGAACAGATTGCGTTACTGCTCCGGCAACACCCGCCGGCGCTGGCCGCAAGGGAGTCACGTCAAAGGTGAACTCTCGCTGGTCTTTATTTCGAAAGTTGATCTGCCCTACGCGCAAAAACTGCCGTCGATTATCACTACCAAACGCTTCGCGTCCATCCGAAATCATGACGCGAAATTTAAGGAAGGGATCGCCCTCTCCTTCTGGAGCAAATCGAACCACAATCCGCTGCGCGATAACGGTTCTTCCCAAATCAATCTCCACATACCAGCTATTTACATCGTCTTCCCGGTTTGGCTCCCAAAAGGTCTCAATATCGCCGTCGATCACATAAGGGGCCGCCAAAAGATTACTCCCGGCAGCACCGATACCTCCATAGATCGTATCTTCTTCCGCCTCGACGCGAAAAAATTGCCCGGCGTTGCGCACGGCATTATTTGCAGAGCGCAAGAAGCGCGGACGCACCGTACCAGTCGAGTCAATCTCACGCACACCTGGCGGCGTATCCCAAGCGTTCCAAGCCTCTATGCCTTCGACAACTACGCTACGTGGACGAAGCTCATACCCTTCCTGAGCAGAAATCCAAGCGACCCAAAACAGTGAGATCACGAGCGTTACTGCACGCATTAGTATGCTACTCCTATCACGCCATTCTCTTGCACAACCCCCTCGTCTGTATGGATGGAAAGGCGGTATATATACAGCCCCGGAGTCAGGCGATCACCCTGAGCATCAAACCCATCCCAACGGTATATTTGGTCACCATTCAGCTGTAATCCACCCTCTATCTGACGCACTAACCTGCCATCCAACGCGTAAATATTGAGGTATGAAGGCGCCGCATCTGTCAGTTTCAAGAGAGCATAACGGAGCTCAAAACGGTCATTTATGCCGTCACCGTTAGGCGATATAATCGGCGAAGAAGGAGAAACGCTCTGGAGAAGCGGCAAACGCCCTTCTTCGCTGGCAATACGCACGACGAGACTGCCTCCAAGCGACAGAGGATCGACGTCTTCTTCGCGAGCGGACTGATGAACGGTCAACAACTCCCCTTCGACCAACCGACGGTCACTAGCCTGCACGTCGAAGCGCGTGGCGTCGCGAAAAACCGCCCCGCGCAAAAAAATCTGTATAAACGTCCCGTCCTGAAGAATCGTTCGCCGCAGACGAATCCCAGTCCCCTCAACTGGATCGTAGGTTGCCGTGAACTCAACCTCTCGATCATCCACCAACACCCTGTCTATGGCATCAATGCGGGCCGTAGTTTGAATACGTAGACTCTGGAATCCCGTATCTGCGTTGGGAAGAAGAGACCCATCTGTTCGCCACACGCGCATGTGGGTTTGTAGCGATACGACAAAGTCTGTCTGCTGACCGGCCTCCACGACAACGGGGGCAATCTCCGCATCCAATCCATCGGCAATCGGCGGATTGAGATACTCTATGGCCAGCCGCCTTATCACCGTACCCGGACCGCTAATTTGCAGGCGAAACTGGATAAATGGATTGTTGCTCGGTGAGCGGACGCGGCCATCCGTAACCGTCTCCCAGGAGGACCAATCTGGATTGCGGAGTATGGGCCCCTGCTCAATGGAGTCGAGTCGGGTGTATTCAGCGGCGCTTACCTGTTCTCGATCGCCGCCAACTCCCGTATAACGATAGTAGAGTTGTGGAGATGCATCTGGCCCCGTTCGCGTTTGGACCGTAACGGGCAAATCCGTCATATCTCCCCCTTCATACCGCACACGTCCCCACAGAGGTCTTGGTCCTCGGGCCGCGAGGATAGGAATTGAGGTATACTCACCGGTAATACCCGTCCCATCGCTAAACACCTGAAGCTCTGCGATTTCCCAAGGCTGATTATCGCGAACTTGTATGCGTATAAAACGCACATAACGGCTTTCAAATCGCCTTTCCAACACCGGTTCGCGGTTTGGATTGGAAGTATAGTAGTTAAAGACGGACTCAAAACGCCTCTCGAGCAGGTTGCCCTCTTCAATCTCTCGCTCCTGATCAATACCCCCATTCGTGGATAAACTGAAAGAGCGCGGAAAAAGCGTTTTATGATCGGCGTCTTGCCGAGGGTAAAGCCGAATACGATCCACGCGAAATGTCGCTCCAAGATCGATATACAGGGGAGAGGTGCGTTCCACGCCAAAGCGATCGGCAAAATCATCGGGATTAAAGGCCGTTGAATCCGCCCCATCAAACATCACCTCGGCTCCCTCGATAAACGTGGCGACACCCTCATCGGCACCCGGCATCAAGACATAGCCGTCGCGTTCCACTGTTCCGGGGGCTAGGTTGCTATTGGGCTGCACGTTCCACGTCCATATGGAGTCGGCGCGGATGGCGACAAATCGCGCCTCTGCCACCCCCTGGTTCCACCGGGCGATGCTGCCTCGAAAACCAACACCAAGAGAGTCAACAGCTTCCACCGATTTAACCAGCAGGGCAAACTGCAGTATACTCAACCAGATAAGGGGAATGGTACGGAGCATATCTTTCTTTTTTGGCGCTTAAGGATGAGCTACATGTTCATCAGAGAGACGCAAATGCACACAGATTAATAAAGCTTAAGCTACGAATCTTCTCAAAGAGAAGTATAACGTCAAAAAATAGGACGCTTTAAGATCCCTCGCGGGGATTAAAAAGCACCATAAATCCAATTGTGGAGAGTCTTGTTTTTGCTTAGTTTGTAAACTTATAGTGATCAATATAAATGTTTACTAAACAAAAGAAAAAGAGACCTGGAGCGAACTAATGATTCGACTTTTCGCTTTAGCGCTGGGCGCTGTCCTACTCCTCGGAGCCTCCATTGAGGCCGAGATTCGCAGTTGGCGCGTTGGCGATGCTGAACACCCCTGGACGTTGAAACCCGTATCTGGGCGCATTGATTTGGGACGAGGTTGGGGCGTCGAGCTGCTAGCAGATGACGACGGCGACGGACTGATTGACGAAGACCCCGTCGAACTCATCGACAACGACGGCGACGCGTTCATCAACGAAGACCCCGTTGATCCCCAGGTCGACAACGACGGTGACGGTGCACTAAACGAAGATCCAATCAACAACATTGACGACGACGGTGACGGACAGATTGATGAGGATCCCGTCGAGGCATTCGATAACGACAATGATGGTCTCATCGATGAAGATGGACCCGATCCGCAGGTAGACAACGACGGAGATGGCCTTTTTGGAGAAGATGGGATCTACTCCGACTTCGACGATGACTACGATGGATTGCAAAACGAAGATCCGCGCAACGGCATCGACGACGATGGCGAT
>CALDFW010000181.1 GCA_937942165.1 uncultured bacterium
CACTTGCTCACCTAGCACAGGCCGCTGCGACCCATCCGGACGTGCCCTTTCTCGTTGCGGAAAACTACTACTACAAGCCCTCTCTCGAACGGCTGCGGTGGATGCTTGAGCAGGGGTTTATTGGGGCCCTCAAATCCATCCGCGTGCGCAAGTGCTCTATGCAAGCAGCCGTCGGCTGGAAGAGCGGCTACGGCGCGCTGCTCGAGGGCGGCATACACTTTATCGCCCTCATATCGGGACTCGTCGACCGCGCGCCTATCAGCGTCAGCGCACAGTTCCCCGACCGAATAGATGGAGAGGCAGAGCGCCACTCGCAGGTGCACCTAGACTACGGCAGTGGACTGAACGCGAGCTTGCACTATGCGTGGAACGTCCCCAGTCTAACCAAGGGCGTGTTTCAGCATTCTCATATCGAGGGAGAGGCAGGACGCATCCTGTTCGAGAGCAATGGACTCTATATTCGCCTCTCTTCGCCCGAGCGCAGCGGGCTCTTTTTTCCCGGCCTGCGCGACCTGATGGGCTACGACGCACAGGCGCGCGATTTTATCGCCTGTCTAACCGATCCCAAGCGCGCGCCGCGCTCGGGATTTGCACAGGCTCAGCGCGATTTAAATATTGTATTTCAAGCTTATAGAGGAATCTAGGAGAAACGGTCATGAGTGAAGCAGAAAAAATAATTTACTCGATGCGGAACGTCAGCAAACACTACAACCGCAAAAAAATCATCGAAGACATTTCGCTATCCTACTTTTACGGCGCCAAAATTGGCGTGCTCGGTTTAAACGGCTCGGGCAAGAGCACGCTGCTGCGCATTATGGCCGGCGTCGACGGAGAGTTTGAGGGAAACGCAGACCTGTCTCCGGGCTATACGGTCGGCTATATGGAGCAGGAACCGCAGCTAGAAGACGGCAAGACGGTGCGCGAAATCGTTGAGCAAGGCGTGCAGGACACCGTCAACCTCGTGCGGGAATACGAAGATATCAACAACAAGTTCGCCGAGCCCATGGACGACGACGCCATGAACGCGCTGATCGAGCGCCAATCGGCCGTAGCAGAAAAGCTGGATGCGGTGGGCGCCTGGGATTTGGACAGTCGCCTGCAGATGGCTATGGACGCGCTGCGCTGCCCCCCAGAAGACCAGGTCGTAGACAATCTTTCGGGCGGTGAGAAACGGCGCGTGGCCCTGTGCCGACTGCTCTTGAGCAAACCGGATATCCTCCTGCTCGACGAACCCACCAACCACCTCGATGCAGAAACGGTTGCTTGGCTGGAAGGTCATCTGCAGCAGTACCAGGGCACCGTCATCGCCGTCACCCACGACCGCTACTTTCTCGACAACGTAGCCGGCTGGATCTTGGAACTGGATCAGGGACGCGGCATCCCCTGGAAAGGCAACTACTCCTCCTGGTTGGAACAGAAGCAGGATCGCCTACGCCAAGAGGAGAAAAGCGAGAGCGATCGTCAGAAAACGCTGCAGCGCGAACTGGAGTGGGTCCGCATGACCCCGCGGGCCAAGCAGCAAAAAAACAAGGCTCGCCTGCGCGCCTACGAAGAGCTGCTCAACCAAGATCGCGTGGAGCGCAACGAAGAGCTGCAGATCTATATTCCACCGGGCCCGCGTCTGGGCGACGTCGTCATTGAAGCCGATGGACTGAGAAAGACCTACGGCGACCGCATCATCTTCGAGGATATGTCCTTCCGGATGCCTCCGGGCGGCATCGTCGGCATTATCGGCCCCAACGGCGCCGGTAAAACGACGCTGTTTCGACTCATCACCGGGCAGGAGGAACCCGATGAAGGCGGACTCAAGCTCGGCGATACGGCTGAGTTAGCCTATGTGGATCAGACGCGCGAGACGCTCGACCCAAACAAGACCGTTTGGGAAGAAATCTCCGGCGGGGAAGAGGAAATTGAGCTCGGCGAGCGCACCGTCAACTCGCGGGCCTACGTAGGTCGCTTCAACTTTGGCGGCTCCGATCAGCAGCAGAAAGTAGGTGAGCTTTCCGGCGGGCAGCGCAATCGCGTCAACATCGCCAAAATGCTCAAAGAGGGTGCCAACGTCATCCTGCTTGACGAACCGACCAACGACCTCGACGTCAACACGCTGCGCGCGCTGGAAGAGGGGTTGGAAAACTTTGCGGGCTGCGCCCTCGTCATTAGCCACGATCGCTGGTTCCTCGACCGCCTTGCCACCCACATTCTCGCCTTTGAAGGGGACAGCCAGGTCTACTGGTTTGAGGGAAACTACTCCGAATACGAGGAGAATCGCCGTCAGCGGCTCGGCGTCGATGCCGAGATTCCCAAGCGGGTGCACTATCGCCAGTTGACGCGCGATTAAGCACCGACAGTTCCTCGAATTTGCCAGCGGCAAAGCCGTCCAAACGGGCGCGTCGTATGCAGTCGTGCCAGTGTCCACAACGCACTGGCACGATTGCTCCGGCGCGCGGAATTCCTATATTCTGGTCACGTCCCCATACCCCCATGCTCGGATAGTTCATGTCCACTTTTCCAACCAATACGACCGTGCCCAATGCGGTAATCGATCGCCTGCAGCGGCCGCTGCGCAGCCTGCGCGTATCCGTTATTGATCGCTGCGATCTGCGCTGTCGTTACTGCATGCCCGAAGAGCACTACGCCTGGCTGCCCAAAGACGATCTGCTCGGCGCAGACGAGATAGAGCAGGCCGTGTCTGCCTTTGCCGAGTCCGGCGTTGACCGCGTGCGCATAACGGGCGGCGAACCGCTGCTGCGCGCCCGGCTGGAAGAGATTGTCGAACGCATTGCGCACGTTTCGAGCATTTCCGACCTGGCGATGACGACCAACGGCATGCAGCTGGCTCAGCGCGCCGCCGATCTGCGGCGTGCCGGCCTTCGCCGCGTTACGATTAGCCTCGACTCACTGAATAGAGCGCGCTTAGAGCACCTAACGCGCCGCGATGCCCTCGACAGCGTGCTGCGAGGAATCGACGCGGCGATCTCCGTCTTTGACACGGTCAAGATCAACACCGTTGTAATGCGAGACTTTAACGACGACGAGCTGGTCGACCTGATTGAATACGGCAAGAGCCTAGGTGCAGAGATTCGCTTTATCGAGTATATGGACGTCGGCGGAGCCACCAACTGGTCTCAGGATCAGGTTGTTGACCGGCGCGAAATCCTCACGCGGCTCGAAGAGCACTACGGCCCCATCGCGACCGATGGCGCACAGGGCGCGGCGCCTGCCGCGCGCTTTCGGCTGCAAGATGGAACGCGGTTTGGCATCATCGCTTCGGTTAGCCAACCCTTTTGCGGCGCCTGTGATCGCAGTCGCCTCACGGCCGACGGCCTCTGGTATCTCTGCCTGTACGCCGGCCAAGGACACGATCTGCGCACGCAGTTACGCGCGGGCGTCGATCGCCAAATATTGGTCGATTATATCCATTCTACGTGGGAAGAACGCAGCGATCGCGGCGCTGAGGTTCGCCTGGAAACACCTGCTCGCAGCGCCCTCTTCCAAATTGACGATTTGCGCGAAGACCCCCATCGAGAAATGCATACGCGCGGCGGCTAGGTCGCGCACTTGTTCCATACGTGCGATACCCAACGTAGATACCTGCCGCGGCAGTCGCCCCCATCCCGTATAGGTTTACTGGCCCTATGGACTACTTTCGCGCCAAGCGATTCCTAGATACGCTTCCCGACTGGGAAACGGGCACGCCTCCAAGCGGCCCGCTTGCGGATTATCTTCCACGCATGCGCGCGCTGCTAGCCCGCCTCGATCACCCACAGCGCGCCTTCCATACGCTGATTGTCGGCGGCACCAACGGCAAAGGCACTGTATCGAGCCTAGTCGCGTCGCTAGCCCTACACGCTAGGCGTCGCGTTGGACTCTATACTTCGCCCCATCTACACACCCAGCGCGAACGCATCCGCATCGACGGAGAAATTATAGACAAAGACAAGTGGGCCGAAGCCGTCTCCACGCTATACGACGCCACGCGCGACTTTGAGCGCGAAGGGCTTGGTCTCTTTAGCAAATTCGAGGCGCTAACTGCGCTTGCAGCACATTTCTTTGCCGAGTCGCAGGTCGAGTGGGCCATCTTTGAAGTTGGACTGGGTGGCCGCTACGACGCGACCAATGCCTGGGATAGCCGCGCGGCTATCTTAACGAGAGTCGGCTTAGATCACGTTGGCATATTGGGTCATACGATAGAAGAAATCGCCGCCGACAAAGTGCACATAGCGCGCAGCGGACGCCCCCTCTTCACGACGGCGTCTCAGGCACCCGAAGTGACCAAACTGCTGCAGCGCACGTGCAGCGATCGAGCGATCGAGCTGCACACGGCATCCGCTCTTCCGCAAGGTGCGCGAACGGCACACTATGGCGAAAACGCCGGCTTAGCGCTTGCGGCGGCGCGCCATTTGGGCCTGACCCCTGAGCCACCCGCTGACGAGCACCTGGTGGCCGGACACGTTTGGCCCGGCCGATTCGAGGAGGCCAGCGCAGATCCACTCGTTATACTCGATGGCGCCCACAACCCACAGGCGGCACAGGGGCTGGCCAGCAGCCTCGGTGCACGGCGCAACCGCTGGACGCTGATTGTCGGCGTCGGTGCGGGACACGACGCGCAGGGTCTCATAGAAGCACTAGCCCCTGTGGCGGAGCAAATCATTCTCACCGCGTCCGATCATCCCAAGGCCGTGCCGGCCAGCGAACTGACGCAGTTTGTGCCAGAGACCATCGCAGCCGAGGTCGTGCCGTCGTTTTCAGCCGCGCTACAACGCGGGCAGGCCTGCGCGGCAGCAGGGAGCCCACTCTGCGTTACCGGCTCCCTGTTTTTAGTAGCCCGCGCGAGAGAGTTTTTCAATCTGCCCTGCGAACGGGACAGCATAACCGAAGACATGGCCTTAGAGAATTTACAGTGCCTAGAAATAGCCTGCGATGAACTGGGGCTACCGCATCAACCCTTCAGCGATGAGGGATCGCTCATCCGGGTCGAGCACCGCGCACGCCCGTTCTACTTCTGGCGCAACAAACATCCCTTCAACGATTACATGGGCGCGCGCATCGCCGAAGACAAGGCGTTCCAACACGAAATCTTTGCACGGCTAGGCCTGCCCGTACCCCACACGCTGCAGGTATTTAACCCACTGGCCGATCCGCGCTTTGATCGCTACAAAACGCACCGCACCATAGACGAAATGGTCGCCGACATCGAGCGACAGTTCGCGTTTCCCGTCGTGGTGAAGAAATATCGCAGCTCGCTCGCCCAGGGCGTCTTTCTTGCCCATCAGCCCTCAGCGCTGGCCCAACGCCTGCAGTCGCTCTTCCAAAACAGCGCCTATTCCGACAATATCGTGCTTATTCAAGCCTATGTTCCCGGCCCTGAATATCGCGTCGTAGCCACGCAGGATCAGCTGCTCTTGGCCTACGGGAAAGAGGGCGAGACGGCTGGGCAGCAGGACCTCAATCCGCTGCATCAGGAAGACGGGCGCGCCGTGCGCATAGCCGAGGGAGCGCTGCTTGATTCCATGCGTTCACTCGTAGCGCAGATTGCACCGGCCGTCGAATTGGGTTTTTATGCAGTGGACCTCATAGACAGCAGCGAGGGCCTGCGCATACTGGAACTCAACCCCAATCCCTTTTGCTACTTTTACAACCGAGACAACGGCCGCGAGGATTTTTCCGCTATTTATCGACAGCTCTTAGAAAAGTACGTCCTATAAATCCGCTGCAACCGATCCCGCTCTACCGCCCTCTACGGTCGAGCAGCCACGCCTAAACTCCGTTTAAAAGGCACGGTGTCCCATGAACCATCGACATCTCTTTCTCGACCTGCACGACATAACGAGTATGGAGCACGTGCACAGGCGCGTACATACGCCGCGGCGCCATCCAGAAAACCCGATTCTCCAGGGAGAAAACGACTGGGAACGATTCGCGTCGCTCTATGGGACCGTGCTGCGCGACCCGCAGGACGGGACGTTTAAGATGTGGTACCTAACCGGCCCGCAGAAAGACGGTTTTGTGCAAATCCGCGGCAGGCGCGCACTGGGCAACTGCACACTGCTGGGCTATGCCGAATCGCACGACGGCGTGCGCTGGCACAAACCGGTGCTCAACCAGGTGGACGTAGCCGGATCCACGGCCAACAACCTAATCGACGTTGGACGCAGCAACTGCGAAGGGTTTGCCGTGCTCTGCGATGAACGCGACCCCGATCCGCAGCGCCGCTATAAGGGGTTTTACTGGGAGCACGGCGGCACGGACACCTTTGTCGAACACGAGGGTAGGCTTATATGGGGACAGGGCGAGGGCGACGGCATGTGGATGTCGTTTTCACCCGATGGAATTCACTGGGATAACTGCGCAGAGAATCCCGTAATTCCCTTGGGTAGCGATACGACCCAATCGCTTGTATGGGACGAGACGATCGCATCCTACGTCGCCTTTGGCCGCATGGGAGCAAATGGACGCCGCGTCGCGCGCGCCACCAGCCGCGACGCCGTGCACTTTGACGAACCGACCATGGTATTTGACGCGGATCAATGGGACGAAGAGGGCACGCAGTTTTACGGCATGCCGCTCAGCCTGTATGAGGGCATGTATCTCGGTATGGTTTGGGTATATCGGGAAGGCGTCGACGGCCGCATCGACACGTCGTTGGCATGCAGCCGCGACGGCATTGACTGGCAGCGCGTGGGCGATAGGGAGACGTTTCTCGGCCTAGGCGAGCGGGGCTCTTGGGAAGATGGCATGGTGCGCATCAGCCAACACTTCGTCGTTGTAGACGACGAAATCTATCTCTACTACGGAGGCGTGGAAGGTCCGCATACGGGACGCAAGTTTGCACAGGTCAAACGCACGCACTCATCTGCCATCGGACTGGCGACCCTGCGCAGAGACGGATTTGTTTCGCTGGAAGCCAACGACCAACCGGGCGCGATGCTAACCAAACCAATTGTCGTTACGGGCGACCACCTGCACGTCAACGCGGCGAGCCACGGATATCTCATAGCTGAGGTTACCGATGATACAGGAGCTGCTCTGCCCGGCTACACCTCATTACCCATGGTGAAAGACCGCACCGACGCAGCGCTGCGTTTCGACCGTCCGCTCGCGGCGCTACAGGGTCATACGGTCCGCCTGCGCTTTCATTTAAAACGGGCAAACCTCTTTTCGTACTGGTTTACGTAGGCTCCGCTTACAGAATGCCGTATTGGTCAAACACTTCGCGGGGCGATCGGCCGGCGGCCAATTCGTCGCGCACCGTATTCTCGCCCTCTAACTTTTCTTGTGCCTTTTTGAATACTTCGTCTTTTATCGAGGTGGGAATAACGGCGACGCCGTCCACGTCTGCCAGCACAAAGTCGCCCGGATGCACCTGTACACCGCCGCAGAGGATGGGCTCGTTGACCGATTCGGGAACGATGCGACCCGCCGAATCCAGCGGCGAATAGCCTTTGCTAAAGCAGTTGAATCCCATCTCGTTCATCTGGCGAACATCGCGCACAAGCCCGTCGGTAATTACAGATTCGACGCCGTGTGCCTTAGCCGCGGTCGAAAGCAGTTCGCCCCACAGACCCGACTTACACTCACCGTTGGTCGCCACGATAAACACATCGCCCCGCTGGGCCACTTCGTAAGCGGCAAAGATCTGACCGTAGGGGTCGTCGTGCTCCTGATGGTTTTCGTAGGCGTCTAGCGTTACGGCCGTGCCGGCAATCCAGGCGTCGGCATGGCTGGGGCGTATATCGTAACTCATCGCCTGGTCTCGATGACCGAGTTGATCCATAATATCACAGACCAAAGCGGTGTAAATAGGTTTCCACTCCTCGTGCATGATAGGCTCCTAAGCAATATGGCATAGATGGGGCGTGCGTTGATCAGGCGTGCACGCGCGGCATCATTAGCCGGCGGTTGCGCGTAAGCGGTAAGCCCGCAAACGCACAGCGATTGTTCCACTGATCGACGGCCTCTGCCGTCTTGTACTCGTTTATGATCGCGTGCCGAGCGCGCGCCGTATAGTTGTGACCTGCGCGGTGCACAACAAGCACGTGAATAATTAACACATCGCCCGGTTCGGCACGCACGACGACGCGCTCTCCGTCGGGAATATCCGCATCGGGGATCGTATGCCGGCTCTCTTCCGTTGGCCATTCGCCCCGCAGGTGACTTCCGGGCAGCGCTTCGGTGGCCCCAGCCTCAAAGTCCGTCGGATCGAGATAGGTGATAGCCGCGGCCAGTTCCGGAAGCGAGTGACGCTCGTAGGGCCAATCCTGATGCCATCCCTGTTCACAGGTGAAGCCCGGGGGCTTGTTGCGCACTTTCCCATTGTGAAAGTCGATATTGGGACCCAATAGGTCACACATAGCCGACACGATACGCGGCTCGGTAAATTGGTCAAACCAATAGTCATTGGCCAAGGGCTGATCCATCATACCCACGACATTTTTCGGATTGTAGGGGTCGGGCCGGTAGCCTTCGGGACTGTCCATAAAGGCATAGCTCATGTTCTTGGGGCGACCTTCTGTATCCGTCACCAACGCACCGAACTGACGGCGCATCTCCTCCATCTCTTCGGCGCTGTAAAATCCGCGCAGGTGCAAAAAGCCGTCCGCGTCAAAGGATGTCCTCTGTTCACTCGTCAGTAGGAGCCGTTCTTCAGACATATCAATCCCTTTTTGAAGAGGGCAAAAAGAGGGCCAGAAGACCCGTAAAAATCGGCAATAGCGCGAGGTATTTGAGCGTTTCAGCTACGCCTATCCCGTCGGCGACGCCGCCTATAATAGGCAAGCTCGTGCTGGCCAGTCCCCAACTCAAACCGAGCGGCAAGCTGGAGGCGAGCCCTGAATTTTCGGGTGCCAGCTCCTGAGCCAGAGCGACCATGATCGAATTGGAAGCCAGCAGCAGCCCCCCTCCGACGGCCAGGAGCACATAGCCCATCAGCACATCTTCCGTAGAAACAAACGCATAGAGCGGAGGCGCAGAGAGTAAGAGGGAAACGCAGACGATCCCCTTGGGCGAAAGGCGATCGGCCATGTAGCCAGCAATCAGGGCACCGACGACGCCCGCTATATTATACACCCCCAAAGCGACGCCCCCCATTACCAAGTTGAGCCCGCGCTCCTCTCCAAGCAGCGAAAGAAACGTGCCGAATCCCAGTCCCGTGACCGAGCGCAGGACCACGATGAGCGTGATCAGTGCCAAAGGACCGGCATCCCGACCCAGCAGACGCCAGTTGGACGCCGTGCCGCCTTCCTTCACCTGCGGATTGTCAAGCGGCACAAATTTGAGGAGCAACACGGCAAATAGCAGGCCTGGTATAGACACCAAAGGGAGCGCGTGCAAACCGATTTTTTCGGCATAGAGCGGCAGCCACAGGGGCGACAAACCCAGTCCCATCGTGCCGCCAAAAATAAAGAGCGCCAAGCCAAAAGATCGCCGCTCGCCGCTCAGCTCTCCCGCCAGTGAAAACACCTGCGGATGAAAGGCGGCTACGCCGATTCCACCAAGCGCCAGCGAGACGACCAGCAGCGCATAGTTCGGCGCAACGCCCATCAGCGGCGAGAAAATGGCGCACAGGAGGAGACCCGCAATCACCAAATAGCGGCGCCCCATGCGATCGGCCCAAAGCCCCATGAGTGGCTGACTGATATTGCAAATGGAGACAATGGTACCAAGGAAACCCGTCTGCGCCAGACTAAGGCCTAAGTTGGCCTTGAGCAGGGGCAGCACGGGCTGCAGCAGCGAGGCATAGCTATCGACGCAAAAATGAGACAGCGATACCAGTAATAGACGAAGTTTTTGCATGATGGCGAGCCAACTCGGGCGCTATAGATGTGCCGTGCGTTACTTGGGAAACGAATTCTATTCTAAGCCGCGCTCGGCCTGTTGTCCAGATGCGCGCACAGGCGCCACGCACCCAACGTTCCGCCAGCCGCCAGCAACGCGCCCAGGGCGAAGGGCGATGCTGGATGTAGATCAACGAGGTATCCACCGATGAGACTTCCGCTGACCATTGAAGTGCTCCAAGCCATATGCCCCAGTCCCACCACGCGGTTTTTCTCGTCGGCAGCCGCCACGTCGTTAATCAGCTTGGGAACCAACGTAGAGACGGCCCACGCCGTGCCGGTAAGAGCCGTTCCACAGACAAAGAGCCCTGTTAGCGAATCGTGAAAAAAGGCCATACCCACCGCGCTCAGACAGATACCCGCCGCGGCGATCAGCAGCGGCTTCTCATGTCCCAGTCGGTCGTTTAAGACACCCGTTCCCAGCTGACACGCCGCGGCAACGACGAGCGAGACCGCCGCAAAGTAGGCGGCCATAGACTCGCTCTGAGCTACGCGATAGATCAGCAGCGGCATCGCCAGCGTTGCCATACCCCAGAACGTAGTAATCGTCAAGCGCAGGCTGAGCAAAAGCCAGATCTCTCCGCGCGCCAGGAGCGGCTTGTAGGCCGCCCACAGCGACTCACTCTCAGCCATCTTAGCACGCTCAACCGGCGTTCTGTCACCTGGTAGAAATAGTCCGGCCAGCGCAATAACGCCTAGCATACCCACGCTCATTACAACGCCGATCTGGGCAAATGACCAATCCGTTTTAATCAGCCCCGTGCACAGGCTCCCCAGCGAGTTGCCCAGCGTGTTGCTCAGAAAATAGAGCGCTCCTCCCAGACCTAAATGCGCGGGCTTGACCGCGCGAATGAGTATGCTCTGCCCCGCCGTGGACCAAGGCCCGCTAGCCGCACCCATCATAAAGAGCAGCAGAGACAGACCCACCGGATCTCCCGTGCGAAATACGAGCCCCGTTAGCGCAGACCCGGCCAGGCCGATAATCAGCGTCATCTTTAGACCAAAGCGATCGCAGAATCGGCCCGCAACAACGGCAAAAATACCGCCGAGCAGCAGCATTAACCCCCGCAGATACCCCGTAAACCACGGAGGTCGGGCAAGATCTGCCTCTATATAAACGGGGAAGAGTGCGGAAAACGGCGACGACAGAAAGCTGTTGAGAAAGTAAACGAGGCAGAGGACCACAAAGGTGCGGCTAAGCAGGCCGCTAGCGTCCTCTACCTCGTTTTGTCTATTGTCCAAACGGCGCTATTTCTTGCTCGCAGCAACGCCGTTTTTCAGCACGCCAATCTGGGAGATCTCCACCTGCACTCGATCACCGGGCTTCATAAACGTGCCCGTGGTCGCTCCCACGCCAGAGATCGTGCCCGTGCTGATCAGATCGCCGGGCTCGAGCGTGATAATCGCCGAGATATATTCGACGATCTTGTCCACCGGGTACAGCATCTGTCCCGTGTTGTTGTGCTGCTTGCGCTCGCCGTTGATATAGGTGCTAATATCGAGCACTTGCGGGTCGGGAATATCATCGCGCGTAACCAGCCACGGCCCCTGCGGGGCAAAGGTGTCCAGCCACTTGCCGTTGAGCCAGTCAAACCACTCGTCGCGCGGGCGACTGTCGGTGCGCTTTTTGATCCGCAGAGCGCGCTCGGAGACGTCGTTCATCACCGTATAGCCAGCGACGTACTTGAGCGCGTCCTTTGCCTTGACTCCCTTGCATTTGCGACCAATAACGACGGCCAGTTCACCTTCCCAGTCGATCGAGTTGGCCACGGGTGGGATAAGGATCTTATCGCCGGGACCAATAACCGTCGTCGTCGGCGGCTTCATAAATACGCGCGGCGTCTCCTTGTCCTGAATCGCCAGCTTAGCGCTTCCGCCCTCCTCGATGTGATCCTGATAGTTTCCGGCTAGGCAGAAGACCTTACGCGGGTTGGGCACGGGCGCGCGGAGCCGGACGCGAGACAGGGCAAACGACGTCTTGCCGTCGGGTTTACCGAGTTTGGCCTCGGCCGCCTTGGCCGCTTTTTTTGCGGCACTTAGGCCCTTATTACCCGCCTCTAACAGGCTGAGCATATCGCCAAAAAAGGCGTGCGCTTTGCGCTTTTCACGGCGCGCGAGGGCCTGTTCGGCCCGCGCGAGATCAATGGTGACGGAATCATCGGCGACGATCGCGCCCAAGCGCTGTTGACCGCCGGCGCTAAATGTGGCCAGTTTCATACTGTATCCTCCCTGTGTCTGCTCGTATATTTAGAGGTGCTGAATAACCGCTTTATTTGAATCGAACGGAGTACACATGCCTGACGCGTATTTTGTCCACGAAACGGCCCAAGTCGATCCACCCGTAGACATCGGCGAACAGACGTACATATGGCATTTTTGCCACATCATGCCCGGCGCGCGCATCGGAACGGGCTGCAATATCGGGCAAAACGTATACGTAGATCGCGACGTGCAGATTGGCAACGGCTGCAAAATACAGAACAACGTCTCCGTCTACAAGGGCGTCACTCTGGAGGACGACGTGTTCTGCGGCCCCTCTATGGTATTCACCAACGTCATCAATCCGCGCGCTTTTATCGAGCGCAAAAGCGAGTTTCGCCAGACGCGCGTCCGGCGCGGCGCAACGCTGGGAGCCAACTGCACCATCGTCTGTGGCTGGAACGTGGGCGAGTACGCCATGATAGGTGCCGGAGCCGTCGTCACCGACGACGTGCCGGCCCACGGACTGGTCGTCGGCGTGCCGGGACGTCGAATCGGCTGGGTCTGTCGCTGCGGCGTCCGCCTACCCGACGCACTCGGAGACGCGGCCTGTCCGTCGTGCGATACGCGCTACCGCATAGAAGACGAACGCGTAACGGCGATATGAGATAGCCGCCGCTAGTCGGTGGGATACGAAAGAGGAAATGTCGGCGGCGGATCCTGCTTGCCCTCGCGCTCTTTGATCTCCAACGCGTGGTATTCCTCGACAAAACCCGCTAGCTTCTTGCTGGCCTCTTCAAACGCCAGGCGACCCTTTTCTGCCGTGGCCTTTTCCGCTTCTCCCATGACGCCGCTCTTTGAATACTGGCTGGTCCACTCAACGATGTTCATCGGACCCGAGGAAAAGAGATCGGTCCACATGTACTTCGAGCCCAATTTATTGGTGCGTGCAATCTCGCTCTTTATCTTGTCCTTGCGCACGCTCTCGGGCGAGAGGTAGAGCAGCATCGACGTCTCGAGTTCTCCGGCGTGTGCGCAGCCGCCGGGAAAGACGCTCTCACGCCACCCCTTCATAAATTCGGGATCGACCTGCAGCATCTGCCACCAAGAGCAGTAGGCGCAGCTAGCATCCGTCTCGACGATCGTGCGCCGCGACACCATATCGACCAAGTTGTGGTTGGAACCGTGTCCGTTGACGATGATCATTTTTTTGAACCCGTGATAGGCCAAACTCTTGGTAATATCCAGCACGTACTGCACAAAGTGCTCGTGGTGAATATTGAGCGAGCCTGGAAAATCCATCACGTGATGCACGTAGCCGTAGCTCACGGGCGGCAGCACCAAACTCAGTTCGGGCCTGAGGCGTGCGGCTTCTTCGGCAACGGCCGTCGCGCACAGATGATCAACCTTGAGCGGCAGGTGATGCCCGTGCTGCTCGACGGAGCCGGTGGGAATAATGGGGATCTTACCCATGGCAACCGCTTCGTTGACTTCGGGCCACGTTAATTCGTCAAAGCGATAGATATCTCGTACTGAGGACATCGCATGCCTCCCTGTGTGAAGTGTGTGAGATCGTCGATTCGGAGCCGGTCTAATCGACGCGATAGCGCGCAGCGACGCGCTCGTCTAGTTCGATACCCAAGCCCGGAGCATCACCTAGGTGCAACAGACCGTCGCGAAACTGCATATCGTGCCGAACTAGGTGCTGCGCCAGCGGCGAAGGCGCGCGCGTATACTCGGTTAGCGGCCGGTCAAGCGCAGCAGCCCACTGGGCCGACGCGGCCAGCAGTACGCCCGTCCCAAACGCATGCGGCACCGGACGCGTCGCTCCCTCGGCTCGACAGAAAGAAGCCAGATGCTGCCCCTGAGTAATGCCGCCAATCCGCCCTAGATCCGGCTGGACCACATCGATACGCGCCCCCCGAACCAGCGGCGCGTACTCTTCCTGCAGCGCGAGCACTTCACCCGTGGCAATCGGCACCGGCGAATCGGCGCACAGGCGGGTAAAACCCTCGTTATCATAGGGGGGCAGCGGCTCTTCGAGCCAAGATATATCGTGTGGTGCAAAAAGCTCCGCGCGTCCCAGAGCAGTCTCCGCATCCCAGGCTCGTCCGGCGTCCACCATGAGTTCAACTTCGGAGCCCAGCGCCTGCCGCGCAGCCGCGACTAGCTCTGCGTCGAGCGCAGCATCCGGGCCCATCGGAGCCCAACCGTATTTAACGGCTCGGTAACCCTGAGCTAGGAATGCCTCGGCCGAAGCGGCCACGTCCTCGGGGCGATCGGGCCAGAGAACGCTGGCATAGGCCGGCACCGCGTCAACGGCAGAGTCGCTTAAGAGCTGTCGCACCGGCTTGCCCGCAGCCTTGCCTTTAATATCCCACAGCGCCATATCGACGCCGCTCATAGCGTGGCGAGACACGCCGCCCGGTCCGTACCAGTACGTGCCCTCAAACATCGCCTGAAACACGGCTTCCGTATCGAGGGGATCCATTCCCTCTACGATGTGGGCGAGCCCGTGGCGAAAAGGCGCTGACTGGGGTGCCTCTACAACGGCGCGAGCCACGTAGGAACCCGAAACGACCTCGCCCAAGCCGCTGATACCCGCGTCGGTTTGGACGCGGACGAGCAAACAGTCCTGGGTGCCATCGGCCACTTCTTTAACAACGGGCAGACGGTAGTGAAGCGCCTGTACGCGCGTAATCTTCATATTTATTCTCAGGGTAGTCCGAGGATCTTATGGATGCGGTTGGAAAGGCGCCAACGAGGATGTCGACTCAGAACGTCCAATGCCTTTTGCACGTACTGCGGCTCGGACGATTCCGGCTGTAAGTAGACGTACTCGGCGAGCTCTTCCTCGACGCGATCTTCCCGAAAGGACTTGCCCACCACGTACTTGAGCTCGCTGATGCGCTCAAAGCCTTGCACGACGGGATAGCGCTTGGGCGAAACGGTCCAGTGGTCAATCAGCTCAAACAGCCGCTCGTCCGGTGCAATCACGCCGTTGGTCTCTATGTGGAGCTTGTAGTTGGCCCATTTGAGATGCCCGGCCAGCGGCACCAGATTCTGCCCCAGCGGTTCGCCGCCGGTAAAGCAAACCCACTCGGCGGGATGTCTGGCTACCTCGGCTGCGATCTCACCGATATTCATCTCGCGGTAGCTATCGAAGTCGGTATCGCAGAAATGGCAGCGCAGGTTGCATTTGGACAGGCGGACAAAGGTCGTGGGTTGGCCGACGCGCACGCCTTCTCCCTCAATCGAGTAGAAGATCTCGTTTATCTGCAGCAATTGGCCGTCGTCGCGCCAAACGGGTCGGTGAGATCGGCGCGTCTCATCTGGATTTTCTCGGTCTGTAGTATCTGATTCGCTCATGTCGCTAAAGATCGCGTTCGCCACAGGCAAGTCAAGCAACTACCACGCAATGTCCACCTCGTATTCGAGCGGATCGCACACGCCGTTGTCCCGGAAAGCGGCAATCCGCTCTGCGCAGGCGTCGCAGCGACCGCAGGCCGGACGTCGACCTTCGTAGCAGGTATGCGTCTTTTCGTAGGGCACGCCCAGCGCAATGCCCTCCTTCACGACGTCGACTTTCCACCACTCGACAAAGGGCGTATGCAGGCGAAACTCGGTCTCGCGGGTAGCCCCCAATCCCAGGCTCTCTTCGAGGCTATCGTAAAACGGTCGCCGGCAGTCGCGATACGCAGTAAAATCATCTCGAACCGGCGCCAGATACAGCTCGCTCATGCCCTGCGTTTCCGCGTAGGCAGCAGCCAGCGTGACAAAGAGCATGTTGCGAAAGGGCACGACGGTGCGGACCTGCTCGGCCGATGCGGCAGACGGCACGTCGAGCGTCCTATCCGTAAGCGGACTGCCACCGATCGTGCTCAGATCAAGCGAAATCGTCTTGTGTGGAATATTGAGCTGACTGGTTAGCGCGGTGGCCCACTGCAGCTCGACCCTGTGTCGCTGGTTGTAGTCAATGCTTATAGCATGCACGTCGTCGCCGCGCGCCCGCATCCACCACAGCAGCGTCGTCGAATCCATGCCACCGCTTAATAGGAGTGCTTTTTCCATGCAACACAAAATAGCGCAGTGAAAAAAAATAGAAAATAGAAAGATCTAGGCGGCTAGGGCGCCCAAGATTCCAGCGTCGGCGTTTCATCCCCAAGGTCTTCTCCGTTACAGGCGACCTGCAGTTGAACACTCGCTGTCACCTCGGAATCCTCTCTGCCGTAGCAGTGCGGGCAGGCTGGACCCGTACGGGAAATGCGATGCGGCTGCAGAACGCCGCAAATGCGCTTGTATTTTTCATATACCGTCGTCCAAAGGGGAGGACGTTTTTGGTATCGAGCACTGTAAGACGCCCCCTCGCTGGCAGTGAGCCCTTCGCGCATTCCCAACAACAAACCGCGCGCCCTGGCAAAATAGGCGTTTAGCAGATGGCCATAGCGGCGGTCGTCCACCCGCACGACGTCGGCCTGCTGGCCGGCAAAGCTGTGCTGGCCCAAATGATGTAGCACAATACCATCGCCGAGAAATCGATCGAGAAAGTGCCAGCGTTCCACCTCACCTTGCAAGCGCTTGGCATATATCTGCTGGTCCATTGGTCTGAAAAACAGCCAGCGATATTGGAAGAGACCGGCAAAGCTACGCAGGCTGATGGATGGATTACGCGCCCGCAGCGGGTTCGCGTTATCCATCTCCACTGATTCCGAACGAAACTCCGCGCGCGCGTCGCGCGCGAACCGGTAGTCCCACTCAACGGCGGGATATACGTAAACACCCACGTTCATGACGCGTGAGGGCGGAGGATATTCTATCACGTGTTCCCACGCCTCGACCCATACGCGCACGCGCTTAGCGTGTAGGGCGCGCAGCCGTTCTCGTCCACCCATTACCCGTATGGCGCGTTCGACGATCTGGCGCGCCTGTCGCCTCTGCTGCGATTCAACGTCGGTCGTATCGGCGTCTGCCATGTAGAGCCGAGCATATTGCTCTAACGCTTCGCGGCTGCGCATATCGGCGGCAAGCGTCAGTGAATCTAAGTCTAGGTCGGCAGCGCGCCCGGCCTGGAAATCTTCTTTTTGGGGGTTTAATAGCGCATCGGCAAGCGTCCGCGCTTGGGGCGGTCGGACGGTGTCTATGGGAGCCGGCGCTTGCGGAACCCAATCGGGCGGCGGAAGGGCTTCTGCCCCCTCTTCATCAACCCGTTCCATCGGTTGGACGGGCATGCTGGGTCGCTGCGCTACAAGGCGTTTAAAGGGCTCAAAGAACGTGCTGCGTGCTGCGAAGAAAAGGGGCCTGTCCAAATCGGGCGGCGTGCGCGCCCACCACGCGACGAACGCGTGCACGACAAGCGACAGGACCACAAAGAATGCGCCGCGGCGAAACCACTGCTCGCTTTTCTTATCCATGCCTCATTCACTGGTAGCGACCCGCTGGCACGCCGAGAAATGATCAGCGAGGGTCTGTTAAAGCACGCCGTTGCACGTCGAAATGCCACTCGTAACCCGGGAGTAGAGCGTCTGATTCATCGCGAAGCTGATGCATCTTTACAAACCCCTTTAGCTGCTCAGCTTCCCGCACGAGCGAATACGCATAGCGGCGGTCTCCGTCGGCGTATTCACCCACCAGCATCGAGTCGTCATACGTGTCGACTTGACCGACGTAAAAAGAGCTGCGACTGGCGGCCAATGCCATTTGCCCCATAATGCGCACGTGCGAGCCGTCCCCCTGCACAAACAGCTCAATCGGCACGCCGCGCTGCCACTGGTCCTCGTTGGCCAGATAGATATCGGCCGTCCCTTCATAAGAACCGATCCACTCTGCTCTCTCGGCTGGCTCAACTGTGGGCGCAGCGACAAAACGCGTGGCAGGCACCCGCGGTGCGGCAGGCGGCAACGGCGCATCGGGCTGGGACGTGGTCGCACAGCCCGACAGCAGCAACGCGGCGCAGGCGGCCGCGGCGCGGAGCGAGAATCGATGAGAGAACTTAGTAACGGTACACATGCTTAAAAGTAGTCCAAAAGCGCGTCTAAATGCCAGCGCACGCTGTAGGGATCGACGCGCTCACCCGCCTTTAAGCCGCGACTGGCCGTCTGCGCCGCTTCAATGCGCTTAAAGCGTATCTCCAAGTCGAGCGGCTCGGCAAAGCGAAAGGGCTCAACGGAGCCCATCTGCTCTACGGCGCGCTGGACTCCAGCATAAATTTCGTCGACAGCGCGCTTGGGATGCTTGCTGATAGCCGCATTCCAGCCGAGCGCATCTTTTGTCTTTACCGTCTCTATTTCAGGGAAAAAAGCTTCCGCCTCTGCCACGCCCTTATCGTCGCTGGCGGCAAAAATTACGGGGACTCCCTGTACGCCGGCAAAGTGCCCGTCGATACCCATTTCACCGACCTCGCGCCCGTTGATTTTCATATACTGATAGCTAACCGAGCTAAAGGTGTGGCACATATTCGCATCGACGGTATTGTCCATGGCGTGATAGCCGATAAAGGCGACGCCCGAAAAGCTTTCGTCCAATCCAGGGAAGCGGTGTGCAAAGCCCACGCCCAGCGCAATATCGCAGCGTTCGTCGAGCAGATCGTAGTGCAGGTTGAGGCTGCCGTTGTGGTTGTCCCACACGATTACCTGCTCAGCACCGGCGGCAAACAGGCCACGCGCTGCCGCGTCGGCTTCGCGGGTGGCCTGCAGCTTGGCAAACTCTAGGTTGCGCGATTCGTTGAGCGAGGCACCTGGCGATCCCACGCCGCAGGCAACCCCTTCGCAGTCAACGGCCACAATAAATTTCATCAGCAAACTCCTCTCTTTACGCGCTTACATCCACTAGCGCCACGCACGCTTCGGCGCGCAGCTGTCCGTCAATCTCTACGTCAATACTGCACACATGCCGTCCCGCCGCAGCAGTGCCCGGCAGGGATAGCGCAATGCGAACGCGGCGCGTGGCACCGCTCTTTAGGCGCACGTTTCCCCGCGCTGCACGCAGCTTCCAACCCGGCGGGCCGACCGGAGACAGCGCGATTTGCACGGGGCGGGCACTCGTATTGGTGAGCACCGCGGTGACCTCCAACGTTTGTCCCGGCCGCGCGCACTGTACGAAAGGGTCTAAGCGCAGCGCGCGCGGATCGTAGGCCGAAAGCCAGTCATCCGTTGGGCAGAGCGCGCGCACGCTCTCTTCGGACTTTGCCGCCCAGCGCACAATGCGGCGATACTGATCGGCCGAAAACGGATAGATACAGCCGTGTCCGTTGCAGATGAGCGAAGGGGCCATATCGAGGACCGCCTGCGCCGACCGGGCAAAGCCCTCGGCAAAGCGGCTGCCGTTAAAAGCGCAGAAACCGCCCGTGCCGTTCCAGCGCGACGGCGGCTGGAAGTTGTCGCCGGAAAAGAGCACGTGCTCGCCGTCAACCTCTGCGTCAAACGCGCAGTGCCACCAGGTCTGACCGGGAAAGGGCCGAATGGAGAACGCATACTCGTTCCAGCGAAATCGCCCCTCTATCGGTAGCAGCCTATCCGGTTCAATCGATTCGGCCGGCAGCCACGGCACCTCCAGCCGATCGCGATCGCGGATGGGTTCGGCGACCCAGGGGTGCAGCCAAACGGCCGCCCCCCAGCGCGTGCGCACGTAGTTGAGGCCGTCGGAATGGTCGGAGTGATAGTGCGAAGCCGTCGCTGCGCTGATGCGCTCCATGCCCAAGTGCTCCATCAGTTGGGCAAGTAATTCGATATCGGGTCGCTGCGGATCGATTACCAACCCCTCGCCCCGCTCGCTCAGCAGCAGGAAGCTGTTGGCACCAAACTGATACAGATGGGGCAGCACGCACTGTGCAAACCCCAAGTCTTCCGTTGTCCACCAGCGATTTTTAGCCCCCGCACACACAGATCCCTTGGCGCGCAGCAGTCCCATCAGCCTGCGCTGCGTTTCCCTGATGGTTGCACCGACCCGGCGCGCAATCGGCTCACCGTGCGACGGCAGCAGCATATCAATGTGGCAGTAGCTCAAGCGCTCTAGTCCGTGCCACGCCGCTAGTGCTCCACTTCCAGTCCAGTGGTCCCACTCGAGGTGATACGGCTGGTGAATCGTTCCTCCCCCCCGGAGCGCATCGCCGCAGAACGCAACGTCGCGGCCGTTCCATTCTACTAAATACGTCAGCGCGCCGCGCGTGTGGCCGGGCGTGGCGATCGCGCACAGCCGCACAGGGCCCAGCTGCACTTCGCCATCGGCGTGGAGGTCGTATACCGCTTCTGGCAGCGGCAAGCGAGGCGCTGCGTAGTTTGTCGGGCAGCCGTTGTGCTGGTAGGTATCCCAAAATTCTTCGTGCTCTTCGGGTGCCAAGAGGGACCTATCGCCGGCAGGCGCGTGCAGCGTCCAGTCACCCAAACCCGTGCGATACAGCCCGCAACACTGATCGCGATGCGCGTGCGTGAGCACGACGTGCTCGACGTGACGGACTCCGATCTCGTCTAAGTGTTCGAGCCAGCGTCCCGTCGCAAAGTCGACGACGAGCGCGCAGTCGCCATAGCGCAGCGCGTAAACGGTGCAGCTATCGTCGTAAAAAGCAAAGAGATCTGAAGCGAGTTGATGCCATCTCATTCTAACGAGTCCTCCACGTGCGCAACATGATACGTATTCCAACCGCGCACAGCAACACAATCAACAATGACACAATGTCACAGTCGCAAAAAATAAACGACACACATTGTGCCATTATGTCTCCATCGCTAATAGTGACAGCGGACCGCGCATTTTCAAAAATATCATAAAGTACTGTTAATATTTACTTTGTAACAAATTTTGATTCATTGGCACGCACTTTGCGAAACTGAGAGTGAACACGTGAAACCCATATCAAACACCCTAACGAGGAGGCATTTCGTGTTTACACTACCCCATTTACTGCGCATCGCCCATCCCGCTGCAGCCCTCCGCAACGACGTTCAGCGTCGACTGAAAACCGCGGCGCTAACCGCTTCTCTGCCCGTGCAGGTGTGGGCCGACGGCGAAGCAGCGACGGTCCGCGCCGCGCTGCCGGGATACGCGCTCGAAGACATTGGCGTCGAAGTTCACGAGCGCACGCTGCGCCTGAGCGGCGAGCGCAAAGCCGACGACGAGCGCACCTACGTGCGACGCGAGCGGTTCACCGGCCGCTTCGACCAACGCGTAACGCTGCCCTTCTCCGTGGAAGCAAACGGGGCGCAGGCCAAGCTGACCAACGGCGTGCTAGAAGTGCGCCTACCCAGGCTGGAGTCGGACAAACCGCGCAAAATAGCCATCAACGGACAAGACGGATAACCGCCCATCTAATAAGGAGACTATGAAATGACATCTACTGCCATACAGACGACCGCAGAACAGACCCCCTTGCCCACGTTTACCCCACGTGCCGATATCGTTGCCATCGAGTCGGGATATCAGGTCGAAGTTGAGCTGCCAGGGGTCCCCTCGGAAAACTTAACGGTCGAATTAGAACAGGGCGTGCTCTCTCTGCGCGGCCAGACGAGCGAAACCGCACGCATAGAGCCCATCGCATACGAGCGGAGCTTTCGCCTGAGCGACGACGTAGAAGGCGAGCGCATACAGGCCGAGCTCAAAAACGGCCTGCTCACGCTGACGCTGCCCAAAGCCGAGCGCGCGCTCCCCCGGCAGGTTCCGGTCGAGCTCAACTAAGCCGGAGTAGGCAAAAATGGCCGCGGAGTGCTTGCCTGCACTCCGCGGTTTTCTATCTTCTTAAGACAACGTCAAAAGCACTGCGTTCTCACGCCCTTATGTAGGAGTATTCAAGCGATGTTATACTTTATCCTTCCCATGATCCTAGTCGCGCTAGCGCAGTGGAAAGTGCGGAGTGCCTTCAACAAATACAGCAGGATCCGTTCGATGGCCGGCATCACCGGAGCAGAGACGGCGCGGCGCATCCTGCGCGAAAACGGCATTTACGACGTGGACGTCGAGGAAGTGGGCGGAACGCTTTCCGACCACTACGATCCGCGCGACAAAGTAGTGCGTCTGTCTTCGGACAACTTTCACGGCCATCACCTAGCTGGTTTAGCCGTGGCTGCGCACGAAGTCGGACACGCCATACAGCACGCCACGGGCTATTACGCGCTCAATCTGCGCCACGCCATACTGCCCGCAGCCAATTTGGGCTCTAAGCTGGGATTTCCGCTGATCTTAGCCGGGATGTTCTTCGGAGCAACCGGGCTATTTAATATCGGCGTCCTATTTTTCGCCGCCGCCGTGCTCTTCCAGATCGTCACGCTGCCCGTCGAGTTTAACGCCAGCTCGCGCGCCATGACCATTCTCTCCAGCGGCGGCTACCTGGCCGGAGACGAAGTGGGCTCCGCGCGCAAAGTGCTCAACGCCGCCGCCATGACCTACGTGGCCGCAACGGCTGCCGCCGTCATGCAGCTGCTCTACTACGTCATGATGGCCCGCGGTTCAGACGAGTAAACCCATCTACCGCCACAAACAAACGCCCCCTGCTCAGTAGAGCGGGGGGCGTTCCCGCGTACGCCCCGCAGTAAAATCCCCTATTTTAGGACAGACCTACTCTCTATCGGGAGATACGCAATGAGACTGCTGTGGATTCTATGCCTGATCTGGCTACCAGTTCCACCGGCACAGGCCGACGTCTATTTTGAAGAAGAGCGCATAAACCCTGGATTCGGCAAGAACAGAACCGGAGCGCGCACCACGCAGCACGCAGTCTATACGAGAGGTCCCGTGCAAAAGGTCGATTCGCGCATGCTCGTCGACCGAGACATGGAGCGATCGCTGCAGCGTCA
>CALDFW010000182.1 GCA_937942165.1 uncultured bacterium
CATTATTGGAACAAACGCAACGGAGATTATTCCAATTGGCCATATGGCTATTAATTTTCGGGTCAAGATAGACTATTTTATCGACCAGATTTTTAACTATCCGACGTTTGCAGAAGGCTTTCGCATCGCAGCCTTAAACGGTTTGAACAAGGTGCAGGCTGCTTTAGGAGGAGACGCTGTTTAATACTCGTTTCACGGGTTAAGCGCCGATGTACTTGTCGCGCTCTTCCAGCTGGTCGCGTAGCTGCTGCAGCTGTGCCAGGTGATTAATTACCCGTGAGATGGGTTCAGAGAGATCCTTTAGCACGTCAACCAGCACATCGCGGCGCAGGCCGCTTTGTTCGCTCAATCCAATCCCCACGGATCCCATTTCAAAAGGCACGTCGATCAGTAGACTGGGTTTGTACTCGGTGCCCAGCGCAGAATCGGAGACCATCTGAAAAAAGGCGTCGTCGCTTTCTCGCTCCCACAGCTTATTGCGTCGCCAATGGCTAATCAGCCCGCGTATAGGCGTGTATTGGTCGAGTGACTTTTGCAGAGGCATAACCTCGCTGGACGACCGATAGCCCCTTGACTCGGGCAGGGCATAGTGCGACGTCAGCAGGTCCTTTGCCTCGTCTATGACGTGCAGGGAAACGGCCTCAAACTGCTGGCCCATATCGCTTATCTCATCGCTTAGAATCCGCACGATTTTTGTCAGATCAGACATAGAATCAGCTTCTAAACCAGAGTGCTGTATGCGCATGACTGCCTGCTGGCAGCGCTGTTCTGTGATGTCTTGAGCCAGGCCTAATCGGACGTCCTCTCTGACGGGTCGCCCCAAAACTTTTGCCGGAAAAATACTGCCGTCTTTTCGGACGAGCAGGACTTCATATGCGTCGCTAGACCTGCTGTTGATCATGCGCTGCACTACGGGATGTGATTGGGTTGCTACGGCCATTTTTATGCCGTTGAAGCCAAGTAATTCTTCTTTCCGATAGCCTAGCATGTCAGCCATAGATTGATTGACGTATAAAACGCGCCCATTCTCGTGTAGTGCTAGGGGATCAAGGGAATCTGCGATCTGTCGAAAACGCTCTTCGCGAAACTCCGGAATGCTTACCCCTGTTTCTACCAGATCGTCAATGGTGGGGATTTCGGCAAAGACTTGTGGATCTCCCATCATAAAGTCTACCGTTACGCCCAAAGCGTCGGCCAAGTTTTTTAGTGCAACAGAGCGCAGCTGGTGCACGCGGCCTGTTTCGATGCGCGAGATGGTAGCCTGAGAAACCCCGGAAAGAGATGAGAGGTCTTTTTGGTTGAGCGACTTTTTCTGGCGCAGCCCTTTGAGTGTTTTACCTAGCGACATAAGTATCTCCTGCAAACGCACACACCGTGTAGCGCTGAATTAGTAGCATGGGAGGGAAAGCTCAAGTTTTACGTACTAATTTATTGACGAACATTTAATCTTTAATTAAGATAACGAACGGCCGGTGTGGGACAACTGTTTCCGCACCGGTCGTTCTTTTTTTGGGGTTAAAAGATGAAAATATGCCAATAAGTGGATGCGTGACAGAGTGAACCAACGCCGAGACAACCTATTGCTTTGGGTAGGTCGACAGGGAGGCGAGATAGATACGGCCCCAATTACAGCAAGCGGTTATACCGTGCGGGAAGTTGCCTGCAGTCGTCAGGCACAGGCAGCACTTGCAAAAGACCGCTTTGACGTGATCCTTCTCGATCTATCTGCTTCACACGCTGTGGGATTGCAGAGCTTACGACGTTTGACGGAGCATGACTACCCGCCAGACGTCATCGCCGTGAACGGTGATCCCTGCATTGAAAAAGCCGTTCAGACCGTTAAAGCGGGCGCTTGGGATTATTTACCCCGTCCGCTATGTGTCAAAACGTTGGTGGATAGGCTGGTAGAGCATCGCCATCATTCGAGCGATAATATTCCCGCCGATCCGGTTGTCCATTTTGTCTGCGAACACGCTGCGGCTATCGGCACGCGTGCCGAAGTAGCACAGCGCTTTGGTTTGAGTCCCGACACGGTTTCTAGTCGCGTGCGCTGCGCCACCGGCAAGACATTTACCGAATTTCTACACGCGTGCCGACTTCAACAGGCCCGTTATCTGCTGGAATCTACCGCGCTGAACGTGTCTCAGGTGGCCGCGCGCGTTGGCTTCAGCACGTCACAGCACTTCGCACGTATCTTTCGTCGCTATACCGGCCTATCGCCGGCTCGTTACCGTCTACAACGTCGAGCGAAGAAAAACGGTGTGCAGTGAGCTCATCGCGTAATTAGACACAGATTTTGTTTTTAGACACGTATTAGCGCTTGTGTATTCGTCCATTATTTTACAGTTTCAAAAGGCTTGAAATGACCACCTCTGCCAAGTCCCAATTGGGGCTGCCAAAAGGCGAACAAGGCGGTGTGGGGAGGTTGGTTTTACGGCTGGTTGTGTAAAGGTCGCTCCACGTGCTGGAGCGGCCTTTTTCTCTTTGAGGACTCTTGGATAAAAGACGATACATCGCTACAACGCCTCGCGGCTGTGCCGACCTACTGGCAGAGGAATTGCGCCTTCTGGGCGTTGGTCCCACGCGCCAGCGCTGGGGCGGCGCCGAATTTGAAGGTCCGTTGGAGCTGGCTTACGCCGTTTGTCTGTGGTCTAGGTTGGCCAATAGAGTGCTGCTGCCGTTGGCCGAGTTTGATGCGCATACGCCTGAGGCGCTCTATGAGGGCGTCCGCTCAATTGATTGGTCTGAACATCTAGATGCTCATTCTACGTTGGCGGTAGACTGCCAGACGCTGCGCTCTAAAATTTCTCACAGTCACTATGCAGCGCTCAAGGTCAAGGATGCCATCGTCGACCAGTTCCGCGCGCGTGAGAACGCGCGACCATCGGTCGATCTGCGGCGGCCGGACCTTCGCATTAACGCTCGTATAAGCGGCACGCAGGCTACTATTAGCCTCGATTTATCCGGGGAGAGTTTGCACAGACGCGGCTATCGCAAAGAGGGTAGCGAGGCACCGCTCAAGGAAAATCTAGCCGCCGCTATCTTGCTGCGTGCAGGTTGGTCGGAAATAGCGGCCAGCGGCGGGTCCCTCCTTGATCCGCTATGCGGTTCAGGTACGTTGGTTATTGAGGCGGCGCTCATAGCGGGCGATAGTGCCCCCGGGCTCACGCGGACACACTTTGGATTTCTCAAGTGGAAGCAGCATCAGCCGCATATTTGGCAACGGCAACTAGAGGCTGCGCGCGTGCGTCGACGCAAGGGTATGCAGTCAATACCAACTCTTATGGGTTGCGACTGCGATGAGCACGCGGTGCAGAGCGCACGTGCTAATGCCGTGCGCGCACAGGTTGATACCCACGTTCAGTTTGAACAACGCGCCGTGCAAGATACTCCAACCCCGTCGGACCAGTCAGGTCTATTGGTGACCAATCCACCCTACGGTGAGCGCTTGGGCGATGAGCGCGCGCTCAAGGCGCTATACGCCGATCTGGGCGTCGTGATAAAGGAGCGATTTGTCGGGTGGAAAGCGGCTGTTTTTACCGGTCGGCCTGACTTGGGACGGTATATCAGCCTGCGCGCGGTGCTGGTCAACAAGTTTAACAATGGACCGATTGAATGTCGTCTGCTTCGGTTTGAAGTGGAGCAGCGTTACTTTACTACTCCCCCCTCACAGGCCGATCGTAAAGCGCCCTCTGAGGGTGCTCAAATGTTGATCAATCGCCTGAAGAAGAACCGACGAATACTGGGTCGCTGGGCGCGACGAGGCGGCATTTTCTGTTATCGGATCTACGATGCGGACTTGCCGGAGTACGCGCTGGCAGTAGATCTGTATCAGGGAGATGAGCAGTGGGTTCACGTGCAAGAATATCAGGCACCTGCCAGCGTAGATGAACGCCGCGCAAAAGAGCGTCTCGAAGAGGCGCTAGCCGTTTTACCAGAGGCCTTAGAAGTTGATCAAGAGCACATCTATTTTAAGGTCCGCCAGCGTCAGCGCGGCCGAGCTCAGTACGAGAAATTCGATACCTCTGGGGTATTCCATACGGTGTCCGAGGGAACGGCAAAGCTGTTGGTAAACTTTACAGACTATTTGGACACGGGTCTTTTTTTGGACCACCGGCCTACCCGTCTCATGATAGGCCAACAGGCGCGGGGCAAGCGCTTTCTCAACCTGTTTTCCTATACCGGGGCAGCAACTGTGCACGCTGGACTGGGGGGCGCTGAGACTACGACTTCTGTCGATATGTCGAAGACGTATTTGGACTGGGCGCGCCGCAATCTCGAACTCAACGGTCTCGACGGCGGGAGGCACGAACTAGTACAAGCCGACTGCATCGATTGGATAAAGAGGCAGCGCGGCGCTCGCTACGACCTCATTTTCTTGGATCCGCCAACCTTTTCTAACTCTAAGCGCATGCAAGATCACTTTGACGTGCAGCGCGATCACGTAGAACTCTTGCGGGTCATTTCTTCTCTGCTGAGTGAAGATGGGGTACTGGTCTTCTCCAATAACTTCCGTCGGTTTAAAATGGATACAGAAGCTTTGCCTAAACTATCCACAGCAGATATAACTGCGCAGACAATAGACAAAGACTTTGAGCGCAATGCGCGCATTCACGCATGTTGGAAGATTACGCATAAACCATCGGGCTAAGAGATGAAAATTAGCGATGTTCAGGCTATCTACCCCCGCTATAATCACCCCGCTAAAACGTGGCGTACACACTTCTGGCAGATCGTTGTGCGCGTCGAAACGGATGTGGGAGTAGTTGGTTGGGGGTACGGTGGTGGTGGAGTGGGCAGTGTTGAGGTAGTTAACCGCCATTTTCGCGAGCTGCTCGTGGGGCAGTCATTCAACTGCGCGGAGGAAATAGCTACGCTGTGGGACGCTCTGTACCGAGCCTGTTTACCCTACGGGCGCGGCGGCATTGCCATTATGGCGCTTAGCGGAGTTGACCTAGCGCTATGGGATGCACTGGGCAAAGCGGAAGGCAAGCGCGTATGTGATTTACTGGGCGGCCAACGGCGAGCCAAAGTGCGGGCCTATGCCACCGGTCAAGATGCAGAGCGGTACCGCGACCTTGGCTTCGACGCTCACAAATCGACCCAGCTGCGCGACGGCGAACGCGCTGAAGACATGGAGCAGCTGCTGTCTTGGGCTGAGCGCGCGCGCACGCTTTTTGGCCCGCAGGCGCTGCTCATGGTAGATGCCTATATGTCGTGGGAAGCTGACTACGCAGAAGAGGTTGCCCAAGCAGTAACCCCATATGACTTGTTTTGGATTGAAGACGTCTTACAACCCGATCATATTGAAGGTGCGTCCGCGCTGCGAAAGCGCGTGCAGCCGCTTAAGGTCGTCGGCGGGGAGCACGAGTTCACCGTGCACGCGTTTAAACACATTGCCCGTGCGCAGGCGCTCGATATGTGGCAGCCCGACATCACTTGGTGCGGTGGGTTGACGGAGGCGTTGCGCATTGCCAGGCTGGCAGATGCGGAAGGGATTCCCGTTTGCCCTCACCGCGGCGGTGAGGTGTGGGGCGCACATTTTCTGGCTGCCGGATATGGCGAAGACCTAGCAGAATGTCACATGGGGAACTTTGCCGTGAAACAGCATGCGCTGTGGCTAGGGGAACCTCAACCTATTGAGGGCTTTATCGAGCTGGCAGAGGGTCTCGGTTTTGGAGTAGAAGTCAATGAAGCAATGCTCTGATAAGCGCAGAGCTAGGCCTTGACGCATCGCTTTTTTGCGGCATAGCGCACTTCATACTCGTCGTCTCCAACGGCGCTGACGGCGCTTAACGCATTCAGCTTGATATCGCGTTCTTGGGCAGAGACTACGCCAAATCCGTAGCGTCGATTGCGGTGTTTTACTTCTCTATCAGCGACAAATTGAGCGTGGCGTTCAAGCCGCGCCCTTATGTAATCATTTGCTTGATCAACGATGGATGCACAGCCTTTTTCTATGGTTGCTCGCAAGCTAGTGTCGAGCTCAAACCCTACGCTGTGGCGTTGAGACGCCATGGAGGCTAGTAGGGTTGTCCCCGTCCCGAGGAACGGATCGAGGACGGTATCGTTTCTCAGCGAGAACATGTTGATTAATCGATAGGCCAGTTCGAATGGATAAGCGGCACTGCGACTGCGTGCTGTGCCGGGGCTTAGTCTCTGGCCCGTGCCGGTCAAGTCCGTCCACACATCGGAGTACCAGACGTTGCGCTCCTCCCAGAATAGGGCGCTCTCTCGTCGCTTCTTCTTTTCTCGTTCGCTGGAGAAGACCCTTCTGGCGCCTTTGCGAGCAATGAGTATATACTCGTGCTCAAGCGTTACGTAGGCCCCTACGGGGAGAACGCCCGAACCCATAAACTTATTGGGTGCGTTGGTGGGTTTGCGCCAGAGTATATCAGGCAGGGCGGTAAAACCGCACTTGCGCAAATGCTGTAGAATGCGCGCGTGGTTGGGATAGAGACCAAACTGGTCGCCGAGCGTGCGCGTAGCGTCTCCGATATTAATGCAGATGATGCCGCCCTCGCGCAGCGCTCGATAGCACTCGTCCCACACGGCGTCAAGCCGCCTGTGCATGAGTTCGAATGCGCGCTCTCCATCTTGCGCAGCGAGCGCATTGCGCACGGCCCGACTGCTGCGGCAAAAGAGCTCGTCCCACATCGCGATCATAGGATACGGCGGCGATGTAACGACGAGATCAAGGCTGCTATCGGCCAGCGAACGCATGTGCCGAGCATCGGAAAAAAGTAAGCGGTGTCGTGTTTTCATGGTCTTGTGGTGAGCGGCGAAACCTACCTTCTTATGAGAAAAGGGTCAAGGCTTTAGTGCTAGTCCTTAGTGCATAGGAGACATGATGAGCGAGAAGCAATACCGCGTAGCCGTTGTCGGAGGGGCTGGGATGTGGGGTCGACACTACCTGCAAACGTTCGCTGAGCGCGAGGATTGCAGCGTCGTGCTGGTCGATCCATCAGAAAGAGCACGCGAGTTTGCTGGTCACTTTGGCGTGGTGGAAGTATTAGATACTCTGGAAGAGTTGATCAAGAGAGAGACACCTGATATTGTCGCTAATATTTTGCCCGTGCGTCTGAGTTGCGATGCCGTTATTGCCTGTGCTGAAGCAGGCGTAAAGGCGGTATCCTGCGAAAAGCCCATGGCCGTCGAACTGAGCGTGGCCGACGAGATGGTGCGCGTGTGTCAGGAGCGCGGTACGGCCTTTGGCTGTGCTACGGCTTACTGGGAGGTTCCGTTTTTACAAGAGTGCGCACAGTGGCTGCGCGAAGGGCATATCGGTCCGCTGACGTCGGTGTCCATCCCAGGGGGTCTGCCGCGCGAAGTGAGTGGAGCCGGCTGCGTTCAGCTAACGCAAATGCGTTTGGTCACGGGTATGGAAGTGGAGTGGGTCGAGGGCTGGGTCCTACCCCCGGAGCCGGGCTGGACACTGCCAGATGGGGCCGAAGAGCACGAAATAGACTGTCCGGCCTACGGCCGTTTGGGTCTTTCTGGTAGCATTGTATGCGATATTCCGGCCCCGCGTGAAGAGGGTCATGTGCACTGTCGCGTATGGGTGGAAGGCGAGGAGGGTCAGGCGTGGTTTAACGGGCCACGACCTATTTTGATACAGGGCAAAGGTGCGTCATCGACGCCGGTCTATCCCGATTTTATGCAACAGGGGTGGGATCGCGTGTTCTCCTATGTGTGCGAACGATTGGTCCGTGCAGCCGAGCGCGGTGACGGTCAGATCGAGTGCAGCGGACACGACTATCGTCAGGCGTTAGAGATCGCGTTGGCATTAAAGCTTTCCGCGCGCAGCGGGCATGAGCGCATTGAGCTACCCCTAGCAGATCGCTCGTTAAAGATTTACCCACACGACTACCGGCTGCGCGGTGGTGACGTGGCGGGCTGGGGGAGCATCGGTTACGACGGGCCGCCTCAGGTGGAAGGTCGTCCTAATTTGAATCGGCCCAAGCGCTAGCCCGGCTAGCGGCGGAATGAATAGCGAAAAATCCCCGTACGGCTCGCGTTTGCAGCGCTTGCTGTTTTTTATATTGGGCTCCGTCTTTGTTGCCTTGGCCACGCTAGGCGTGCTATTACCGCTTCTGCCAACGACGCCGTTTCTGCTACTAGCAGCGGCCTGCTACGCGCGCTCTTCGAGTCGTTTTCACAGCTGGTTGCTAGCCAACAGAATCTTTGGTCCGACGATTCGTCAGTGGCAGGAAAGTCGCAGCATTGCCCTGCGAACAAAGGTCATAGCGATTGGTATGCTCGTGGTTACACTGGGCTCATCTGTGGTATTCTTTGTGCCGCTGTGGCCGATTAAACTACTGCTGGTTGCCGTGGGGGTTTGGGTTATTCGCTTTTTGCTCCGTTTGCCTATAACGCCTCCGTCTGACGGGGGCGATAGAGTTCAGAACCCAAGCTAATATGCCCTGTGCGAACGGTTTTTTGCGGGGTGATTTACCCGTTCATCCTGCCCCTACTCAACCTTTGTCCCTATCTTCTACACTTTATAGTCCGCTCACATAGCATATAAGGAGACATACGCCATGGGCGCCCATCGACCCGCTATTGGTCTAACCGTTGGAGATCCAGCCGGCATTGGTCCAGAGATTACCGTTAAGTGTCTGCGCGAGGAAGGCCTACACGAGCGGGTAAAGCCCGTGGTTTACGCCGACCGAGCCGTTTTAGAGCAAACGGTAGAGACGCTTGGTCTCGATATAGAACTGAATCCGGTGGTCGATCCCGATCAGGGACGCTACGAGCCGGGCTGCATAGATTATATTGACTGCGGTGTGCTCAAGGGCCCGATTGCATACGGCCAAATATCCGCAGAGGGTGGACAAGCCGGCTACGCGTATCTAGAGCGTGCGATTAAAGATGCGCTGACAGGGAGCGTCGTGGGGCTCTGTACGGCACCGCTTAACAAGGAGTCTTTGCAGGCAGCGGAAGTCCCGTTTATAGATCACACGGCCGTGCTCAAGGCCCGAGCGGCCCACCATGATCCTATGACCCTTTTTATGGTGCGCACGCTGCGCATATTTTTTCTGACGCGTCACATATCGTTTCGCCAGATACCCGACGCTATCACGCGTGAGGGTATTCTCGAAGCACTGCCCTTTTGCGATCTCTATCTGCGCCAGCTAGGCATTCGCGAACCAACCGTAGCCGTAGCTGCGCTCAATCCGCACGGTGGGGAGCAGGGTCTGTTCGGCACGGACGAGATGGACGTGATTGGCCCGGCTACAAAGGAGGCGATTGACAAGGGCTGGCGCGTGCGTGGACCCGTGCCGGCCGATTCCGTGTTTAATCAGTGCTACGAAGGCCGTTACGACGGGGTGTTGTCACTCTATCACGACCAAGGCCACATCGCTGCCAAGACGCTAGATTTTCACGGTACTGTGAGCTTGACTATGGGGCTAAAGTTTCTGCGGACTTCAGTGGATCACGGCACGGCATTTGATATTGCCGGTCAGGGAGTAGCAGATGCGCGCGGCATGGTAGAAGCGCTCAAAGCGGCTGGGCAATACGCAGCCTCGGTGCGGGACAGCATCGATCTGGCGCCTGTGGTCTGAGACGTGGTGAAGCGGTTGCTCGAGTAGGGGTGGTAGAAGGGTTAAAGGTCTCTGGGGGCGGCGGGGCGGTGTATGGGAATCTCTTGCTGCCGCTTTAACTCTTCTTCTTCTCTCATTGCTTGACGCTCGACGTCTATCAGAGCCGTGTTGTAGTCCTGCAGGCGTTTTACAGCCTCCTTGAGCGGCTCGACACTCTCTTGTAGTTCATTGATTTCGGTGCGCTTTTGTGGAATTCCATCGTGTACACTGGAGAGCAGCTTGTTCACAGTATCTAGCTGTATGCGAAGTGAAGGCAACTGGCCCAGTGCGTTGATCACGGCTCTTGCCACGAGGACGAGGCAGGCCGCGACAACGAGACCAAATAGTACGGGAGCGCTCAAGAGAGCATCAATGGCTTCCATATGCTGTATGTTACCACATATAAACGGAGATGTAAAGTGATTAAATTGGACAGCGTGAGGTCGGTTGGTCTTGTCCGCTGAACGCATGTCAGTTATCGGGGTAGCCGGGGCACTTTCAGACGCTATATGCGTACTATCTGAAACGGAAGAGCGCGCCCTGCGGGAGCTTAGTCGAACCCTGGGGGTGGATTGGGCGCGTCTCCAGTCAGAGCTTGTATTTCTGCGCGCGTCTGCCGTTGACTTGGCTGCGGTAACCGCTCTGGGCGACGGGCCCCTTTGTGATGATCTGCGCCAGGGTACACGCGATCGCTGGCAGCGTTTGGCCGGTCGGTCGGATGTCAATTTTGAAGCCGAGATAGACGAACGCACTGCGCCGTACGGTCAGGTGGTTAGCGATCCGCAAAAGACGTCTGGCAGCCTGCGCGACGCGGTGGGCTTTGTGTTCTCCCAGTGCTGCACAGATGGAGATCCCAATGCCGACCTAGCCCATCTGGGCGGAGCCATGTTTGCCGCCTTGTACGATGAAGTGTACCAGCTGCTTGAGGCGATTGATTTAGCGCCCACAGATACTCGCGCGTGAGCGATGAGACCCTCTGATATTTGGAAAGAAAAGAACGATGAAACGAATAGGAATTCTTACTGCTGGCGGTGATACGCCCGCGCTCAACGCAACGATTCATGGGGCGGTGGCTCGAGCCAGCCAGCTGCGCTTGGAAATATTTGGCTTTATAAAAGGCTTTAATAGCCTACTTAACTCACGCCTGCCGCACGTTCATCTCAATCCGCTTATGCGGGAAATACCTGAGCTTGATGCGACGATGGGCGGTACGGTGTTGGGGGCGTCGCGCGACTATTTGTCCAGTGATAATCCGCAGCAGATGGAGCAGATATACGATCGGCTCAGCCAGCTACAGATTGAAGGGTTAATCTGCATTGGGGGAGATGGGACGCTCAATGGGCTGCAGCCGTTAACCGAGCGCTTACCCGTCGTTTTGGCACCTAAGACGATAGACAACGACCTAGGTCTAAACTATCCGAGCGAACCCGATCAGTGGTACCTCGATGATCAGGAGTGCTACCAGTACAAAAATTCTTCTCTCGCTTTTAATCAAGAGCACATGGTTAACTACGCCACTCCGGGTTATGCGACGGCCGTTTTTGACTCGGCTATGGGCGTAGAGCGCGTGCGCACGACCGCAGAAAGTCACCGGCGCATCGCCATTATTGAGGTGATGGGTCGTCACTCGGGGTATATTGCTCTGGGGTCGGCCTTTGGCCGGCCGGATATCATTCTCATCCCGGAATCGCACGTGCACATTGATCCACTCGTCGAGCGCATAATGGAGCTGTACGAGCTGCAAAAAAACGTAGTTATCGTATGCGGCGAAGGCATAAAAGATGAGGAGGGCAACGAGCTGGGGGCCGCCCAGCATACGACAGACCCCGCTGGTAATATTATTCTCAGCGGCGCGGCTGAAGCGCTGAGATCTATGCTGATAGAGCGCATTGGCGACGGGTATTTCGTCAGCAGGCGCCGCGGCGAGTCGGCTAACGCATCGATCTTTACGCGTAAGGTGGGCCATACTCAGCGCGGCGGACGTCCCGTTCTGTTTGACCGTTTCTATGCTTCACAGCTGGGTGGCAAAGCTGTAGATATGCTTTTGGAAGGCCAGAATAATGCCGTATCTGTGCTCCAGTGGAGCAACGAGCGCGGATTTTACGTAGACAGCTTTGAAGGGTATCGCCTGCGCGACCGGTGGGGACAGATCCACGCGCGCTTTGTGCATCCGTCTTTTTACGATGAGGACCACATGAAGCCGTCGCAGGTGGGTATTGATTATTTGCTGCCCATTTTCACAAACGCCGTTGGGCACGACGACGTTGAGCATATTCGCCGCACGCTTTTTGCGTCGGGTAATCTAATGCTACCCTACCACTCTGTGAACACGGACATCAACAAGCGCATACGCTACTTGGGTGGATAGAGGCTTCTGTTGAGGGTATCTGACGGGCTATTTCTTTTCAGCCATCGAGACTAAGTACGTGCCGCGCTGTTTAATTTTTTTATAGTTGCCGAAGATTTCTCGGAAGGTGCGTTTTACGTAGTTTTTTAAACCGGCGATTGTCACTACATACAGCCTGCCTCCGACAACTAAATGCTCGCGTGCGTCGTGCAGAATGATCGACAGGAGTTCGTTGCCGACTTTGGCTGGTAGGTTAGACGCAATTCGATCGAATTTGAGCGTCTCAGGCACGGTGCTCAATCCGTTGCTCAGATAGATCTCACAGTTGGCTAACCCGTTGATCTGGGCGTTTTTCTGCGCATACTCTACGGCGACAAAATCCTTGTCGACCATGTGCACTGTGCCCTGCGGACACTGTCGCGCTAGCGCCAATCCAATGGGCCCATAGCCGCAGCCGATGTCTAGGCACATCGCGTCTTCGGGCGCTTCTATGCAGTCGGTGAGTAGGCGCGATCCGTCGTCGACGCGCTTTGGGTTGAACAGACCCCACGTCGTGCGAAAAGTCAACGGGCTATCGCGCAGCGTTTCGCTGAATTCGATATCTCGGCGCAGGGCGTCGGTGTGTTCTGCAGGCATGTATGCTGTCTCGACCCTGTAGGGCGCAAAGTGATGGGGATTTACTCACATCCAATATAAGGCATTACAAACTATTTCTGCTTTTATCGGAGAGGAGTTAGTGCATGAGCTTTCCTGAAAACTTTGTTTGGGGTGCGGCTGCCGCGTCGTACCAGATAGAGGGAGGAGCCTACGACGACGGCAAAGGACTGTCCGTGTGGGACATGATGTGCCGCCAGCAGGGTCGCGTATATGCGGGGCATACGGGCGACGTGGCCATTGATCACTATCATCGCTACAAGGAAGACGTAGCCCTTATGAAGCAAATGGGTCTCATGGCCTATCGGCTGTCTATCAGCTGGCCGCGCGTGCTGCCCGAGGGCGTGGGGCCGGTCAACGAAGCGGGGTTGGATTTTTACGACCGGCTTGTCGATGAACTGCTGGCCGCCAATATCGTCCCTTACGTGACGCTCTTTCACTGGGATTTTCCGCATGCGCTTTACTGTCGAGGCGGCTGGCTCAATCCGCAGAGCCCGGAATGGTTTGCCGAGTACGCCGAAGTGGTCGTCGACAAGCTGTCCGATCGCGTAAAGCACTGGATGACGCTCAATGAACCCCAGTGCTTTATTGGCCTGGGTCTCCTTGACGGCATTCACGCACCCGGTGACAAGTTGGGTCTGGCAGAGGTGCTGTTGGCGGGTCATCACACGCTGCTGGCACACGGCCGTTCGGTGCAGGTCATCCGCGCGCGCGCCAAGCTCGAATCCTCCATCGGCTATGCGCCTACGGGTAGCCCTGTCATACCTGCCGATGAGGGAGACGAGGACAACGTAGAGCAGGCTAGGAAGGCGATGTTTGCGGTTAACAACAGAAACTGTTGGAACATCTCTTGGTGGTCTGATCCAGTAATATTGGGGCATTACCCCGAAGACGGGCTTTCGACCTACGGGAGCGCGGCACCTAAGGTAAAGGACTCCGACTTCGATATCATGTGTCAGCCGCTCGACTTCTATGGTACGAATATTTACAACGGGTGGACGATTGGTCGCAACGAGCAGGGTCGCTTTCGGCAGGTGGATAGGCCTCAGGGCAATCCCATTTGCGCCAATAAGTGGCCGGTAACGCCTGAGGCCCTCTACTGGGGGTCGCGTTTCTATTACGAGCGCTACGGCTTGCCTATCGTTATCACAGAAAATGGACTGTCCAATCAAGACTGGGTTTCGCTTGATGGAAAGGTGCACGATCCGCTGCGCATAGATTTTACCGAGCGCTACCTGTTGGAGTTTAAACGCGCTGGAGAGGATGGGATCCCGATAGAGGGCTATTTTCACTGGTCCGTATTCGATAATTTTGAATGGGCTGAAGGATATAAGGAGCGCTTTGGTATGGTCTATGTAGACTACCAAACGCAGGAACGCATTTTAAAAGATTCGGCGCACTGGTACCGGACCGTGATCGAAAGCAACGGGGCCGTGCTGGGTGCCAGCCGAGTTGAGCACTAGCGCGGTGCGCGTTTCGCATGTAGTGTGGTCGCTCGCTCTATGCTGTGTCCTGTGGTCTCTTCAAGTGCGGGCGCAAGACGCGCCGCGCCAGGTGCAGTTTGGCGTGGGACGCATAGAAGAGGACGTGCGCGTGGTGCCTGTTGAAATAGATCAGGTTGAAGGCGTATTGGCCCTCGATCTAGACATCGTCCTGAGCAGCGAGGGGGTTCGGGTGCTCGATGTGCGCGGCACGGATCTACTGGACGGCTTTTTTGTTTTACACAACGTCGTTGAAGATACGCTAAAAGTTGCGGCGGCCAGCGCACGTGCCGCCAGTGCGGGTAGCGGTGCGTTTGTCGAACTAGTGTTGGAAGATGTTGGAACCGATCCCGAACTGCGCTTCTTGCAGGTCTTGCTCAACGACGACGGAATTCCAATCGAGTACGAGCCGCGCTACGAACCGAGTACGGCTGTTGTCGAGGTCAGCGCTCTACCCAATGCCTCGCACCTGAGACAGAATTTTCCCAATCCGTTTAATGGAGAGACAGTGCTGGCGTTTTCTCTGGCTGAACCAACGCACGTCGAGCTCGTCGTATACAATGCGGCTGGACAGCGAGTATGCACGTTGGTGCGGAAATCGCTGGCTGCAGGTTTGCACCGCGTGTCTTGGAATGCCACGGATGGGCGTGGGCGAAAGCTGGCTAGCGGTCGCTATATTGCTTCTCTGGAGACGGGCAACGATAGGCAAGCAATAGGCATGGTATTTGTCGAGTAGGCTTTCGTATGCTTTCGCGCCGAGTATTCTCTGGCGGCTTAAGCGCGCGTTAGCACCTTGCGTCATCTGCAACGAGAAAACGGATAGGTACGTGCACATGAACATAGCGAACCATCGGCTGGAAGGTGAAGGTATCGATTACCGCGAGTCGCCCAATCAAGGCGGCCCCTACGCTCCCGGTGCCTTGGACACGATTATCATACACTACACGGCAGGCGCCAACGCCGAATCGGCTATTCGCACGCTGAGTGACACCGAGCGCAAAGTGTCGGCGCACTTGGTGGTTGGGCGCGACGGTTCGGTCACCCAAATGCTGCCTTTCGACACGGTCGGCTGGCATGCGGGCGTGAGTACGTGGGGTGATCGCGAGGGATTCAACAAGTACTCGATTGGAATAGAGATCGACAATGCCGGACAGCTAGAGGAAAAAGACGGCCAGTACATTTCATGGTTTGGTCAGGCCTATCCGCCGGAAGAGGTCGTGCGCGGTGTGCACCGCAATCAGACGGAGCCGACCTGCTGGCACCGCTTTCCCCAAGAGCAAGTGCGCGTCGTTGAAGAGCTGTGTCGATTGCTGATCGACGAGTACGATATTCGCCACATACTCGGTCACGAAGAGATTGCACCCGACCGCAAGATTGACCCGGGTCCCGCCTTCCCACTCGACGCCTTCCGCGCTCGCCTGCTCGCCCCTCCCGTGGCCCTGGTCGACCCCGTAGTTCCGCCGGTGCGTCGCCGGGATGAATCTATGAGGATTACCGGGATAAAGCCCTTCGTTATAGACGCTGGCGTCTTTGTAAAAGTGGAAACGGATGCGGGGATTTACGGACTAGGTGAGGCCGGCATGAAGCGCCGGGGACGGGCTATTGCCGAGACGATTCACAGCATGACGCCCGACCTGATCGGCCAAGACCCCTTTCGCATTGAACATTTGTGGCAGGTTATGTTTCGCGGTGGATTTTTCCCCGGCGGCGGCGTGCAAACTAGCGCTGTGAGTGCCGTCGACATTGCGCTGTGGGACATTAAGGCCAAAGCGTTGGGCGTGCCGGTTTACGAGCTTTTGGGAGGGCGCGCGCGCGATCGGGTGGTCTGTTACCCGCATAACGGCGATCCAAAGGACATCGACAAACTGATTGAAAGCTGCAGAGAGACGCGCGATGCAGGCTACCGATTCGCGCGCTGGGGCATGGTCGATCCGGAGGGCGGCACCCAGGTGCTCGAACCGTCGCGCGCCGTGCGTTTTGGTATCGAACAAGTGCGCGCCGTGCGCGAGACTTTGGGCGACGAGGTCGAAATTTGCGTCGACGTGCACACGCGTCTCGATCCGTCGGCTGCGATTCAGTTTTGCAAAGGCGTAGAGCAGTACCGTCCATTTTTTATTGAAGATCCAATCCGCAGCGAGAGCAGTGAAAGTCTGCGGCTGGTGCGCCAGCACACCTCCGTGCCGCTGGCCGTCGGCGAGCAGTGGGCCGGTAAGTGGGCGTTCCGGCAGGTTATTGAAGAGGAGCTCATGGACTACGCGCGGATTGATCTGTGTATCGCCGGTGGGCTGACAGAAGCGCGTAAGATCGCCGGCTGGTGCGAAACGCACTACATCCATCTCGCACCGCACAATCCGCTGGGTCCGGTATCAACGGCCGCGTGTGCTCACCTGTGCTTTGCGTCCCCATTGGTTGGTGTCCAAGAGTGTCCACGCCCTCCCGGCACGGCGCACACCGATGTCTTTCCAGTGCAGGTGCCCTTTGCAGACGGCCACCTATTGCCGCCCGAGGGACCGGGTTTGGGCGTCGAGCTAGACGAAGAGGCACTTGTCGAAGGTGAACCGCGCGCCGGAGCGGGCATCTGGTTTGTGCGCGAAGATGGCTCCTACACAAACTGGTAGCGAGTATAGGGATTCGAAGGGGACGGTTTAAGCGTAGAGCCAGTCCGACGTTGAGATGGCCCCCTTTAAGGACATGCGCTCTCGTCCCAGTCTGCCCGGGGGGTTAGAATCGGCCATGGTCGAGGTAAAGTAAGAAACGATGAATCGTCCGTCGGATAGGTGGGTGCAGGCGATATTGCTAAACTCCGTGTCTGGATCGTCCTCGATATTTTTCACATGACCCCAGCTATGTCCCTCGTCGCGCGAGACCGCTACCGTCAGCGGCGTGCGCTTGCCGCTGTGGTCGTAGGTGTGGTCGTAGGCGGCGTTGTTCCAGACCAAGAGCAGATCGCCCGTCGTCGGAATACGCGTCAGGCTCGGCATGGACTCGCTCGCGCTCAGTCCGCTGGCCTGGGGGTGTGACCAGCTCAGTCCGCGGTCGGAAGAGCGGGCGAAAAACACACAGCCCAGCTGGTTGCGCATGGCCATGACCAACTGACCTGAAGGCACTTCGGCGATGTGGTTTTCCATTGTGCCGCGCAGGGGCAGGGTGACGAGTTGGCCCGGTCCACTCGGCGCAGTCCACGCATGTCCGTTATCGTCGCTGACAAAGCACCCCGAACTCGAAGTGCACGCCGGATAGCTCCCCCAAACAGGTACAAACTCACAGCTTTTGAGCAGTCGCCCATCTGATAACAGGGTAAAAGTGTGGTTGGCACAGCCATAGGGTTCGTGGTCCCACAGCGCCATTGGGTCAGACCACGTGTGACCCCCGTCTTTTGATCGCTTTATCCGCCCAGATGCCTGCAGCGGTTCGTTCCACACCAGATGATGATACGTGAGATAGAAGAACAGAAGATCGCCGTTGGGTAAAAGGACCAAGCTCGGGTTATAAATACTGAGGTCTCCCTCGCCGGGAGATACCTCAACGCGGTATTGGTCCCAAGTGAGCCCGCCGTCCGTAGAGCGCATAGAGGCAATGCTCGAAGGGGCCTCGTCGTTCCCTGCGAGTGGGCTGGCGTGCATCTCGATCCACACCATAAAGAGTTCTCCATTGTCCAGTTCCACTATGGACGCGGAGTCGTTGCGCGGATGTTCAGCCGTAGCAGTGGCGATGGGCACGTATTGAATGTGGGTGTCTCGCTGTTTTCCCTGCACTAGGCGTCTCCTCTACCTAAGGATAGAGCCCGCGTTTTGTAGCGGCTCTGAGCGGTGTGGTTAGAATGTGGATGATTCGGTATACTTGTCCAAATTATTTTCCCGATATAACGAAGCGAGTGACCATGACTTGGCTTAAACTGCTACTCATATCCACACTATTTATAGCCTGCGGTTCCGACGGAGACAATCCGGTCAGTTGGGACGAAGAAGACGTCTTAGACGAGGCCGAAGAGGATGTGACGAGTGCGGTTTACACCTTTGGTATTCGTCACGACCGCACCTTAGCCCAATATGAGGCCGTTGCGCGCAATGTCGCTCCTTACAACACGGCGGACTATCCAGACTTTGCGCCCGTCGTCGCCTTTAGCTACGGTTCAGAGGCAGAGGACACCGGTGAGTACGTGGCAACCGGCACGCTTATCAGTCCCCATTGGATTCTGACCGCCGGCCATAACTTCTTTTCCTCGGACGAACAGGAGCAGCCGACTCAGCCCACGGGCATAACGGTGCTGCTTGGCGCCGACCCCAATACCACTCCCAGCGTGCACAGCGTAGCCGAGCTCGTCTTCTATCCTTCTTGGATAGAGCAGGACGAGCTTATGTACTCGGCCAACGATTTGTGTTTAGTCCGTCTGGCCGAACCCATTACTTCGGTCGAACCTGCCGTAGTCAATACTTCGCTCGACGAGCCCATTGGTAGCGTCTCGTGGTTTTGCGGCTTTGGTGATTATTCCGAGCAAGAGGGACAGGACCCCGACGCGCTATCTAAGCGGCATGCCCTACAGAATACGCTGGATCGCAAAGTAGACGGCATTTCCTCACGCAGCGGGGGCGTAGAGTATTTTGGCGGACTGCTCGCCTTCGATTTTGACGCGCCCGATGGAACGATCAACAGCTTGGGCGATGGGCTGGTCAACGAAGACGAGGCCCTGCTCGGTCCGGGTAATAGCGGCGCACAGGCCCTGCCTTTTGAGGGCGCGACGGTCGAAGGCGACAGCGGCGGCCCGCTCTTTGTGCGCATTAACGGCGTTTGGACGCTAGCCGGCGTTCTGTCGGGTGGTGCCACGGATCCCATCGAAAACCATCGCGACAGCAGCTATGGCGATATAAGTATCTTTATTCGCGTTGCCACGCACGCCGAATGGATTCTGTCCGTGACCGGTCTGCGCTCGCCGAGCTGATCAATCAATAAAGCGCGTCCGTGGATACTACGCACGACGGGATCATACTGGGATCTGGGCACAACAGCCTCGTGCTTCAGGCCTACCTGTGCCGGGCCGGTTTGGACGTCGTGTGCTTGGAGCCGTCCCACATCGCTGGAGGGGGCCTGCGCACGGAAGACCGGGGCGGCTTCCTGCACAACACCCATTCTTTTTACCACCGCGCGCTCACGCAAGCTCCATGGTACCGCGATCTGGAACTGGCACGACGCGGTGCGCATTACCTCGAGCCCGAACTCAACGTGGTTATGTTGACGCGCGACGGTCGTGCCCTGGAGTGGTGGACGGACTTTGAAAAGACGGTCGCCTCTTTTGCGCGTTTTGACCGCCGCGACGCCGAGCGCCTGCGCTACTGGCGCGATGCCTTTCGCCCCATCGTGCAGCATATTCTGATTCCCGAGGCGCAGGCGCCTCCGCTCCCGCCCGAGGTCCGTCAGCGCGCACTAGCGTCTCGTCCCGAAGGTCGCCTGCTACTGGAGACGAGCGCCTACTCGCCGCGCGAGTTTGTGCAGCGCGAATTTCGCCATCCCCTTATTCAGGCCGGCCTGCTCTTTTTTAACGGGCTGCGCGAGGTCGACCTGCGCGCACCGGGCTTTGGTCATCACATACCCGCCCTCTTGGCTAGCGATGGCAAAGCGCAGATGTGCGTGGGGGGATCGGCCAATCTGGCCGGCGCGCTGGTGCACGCCGTTGAAGAATACGGTGGCAGCGTGCGGGCCGAAACGGCGCCGTCGCGCATCCTGGTGGAAGGTGGTCGCGCCGTAGGTGTGGAGACGGCAGGGGGCGAAACGCTGCGCGCGCGCCACTTTGTCGCATCGGGTCTCAATCCCCAGCAGACCTTTATCGATCTGTTAGATGCGTCTTTTGTATCGGCCGACTGGCGCGATCGCGCCGAACGGTTTCGCTACAACGTGCTGGCGCCCCTCTTCGGCGTCTATGCCCACTTAGACGAGCGACCAGTATACGAAGCAGAGAAGAGCTATCCGCACGTTAAAGACGGATTCATGGTCATTATGGGCCTGGACGATGCAACGCAGTTTGATGCGATTGTAGATCACCACGAACGCGGCAGTATACCGCCGCCGACCCTGTGGGGATCCTGTCCTACGCTCTTTGATCCGTCGCAGGCACCGGCCGGGTATCACACGGCCTTTATGTGGGAAAAGCTGCCCTATGCGCTGGGGGGAGATGCAAAGAACTGGGACACTGCGGCCCGCGCGCACGGTGAGCAGATGATCGACGTTTGGGCAGAGCACGCGCCCAACGTGCGGGAGGCCGTATTAGAAACGTTTGTGCGCAGTCCGCTCGACGTAGAGCGGACGCTGCCCAATATGCGCTACGGCGATCTGCTGGTCGGTTCGCTGGGACACGGGCAGGTCGGCTACAACCGGCCCTTTGTCGGAGCGGGGCATTACCGCACGTGCCTCGACGGACTCTATCTGTGCGGCTCGTGCTGCCATCCGGGCGGCAATATTACAGGCCTGCCCGGCTACAACTGCGCGCAGGTCTTGGGAGCGGATCTGGACGTGCCTACGGTAGGGGGTTCGTAGCTTGAAGCACTATCTCCACAGGGTAGAGCTGCTGCGCGACGAGGTGCCCGACTTTGGCATTTATCCGTTCTGCCTGGATGCCGTGCGCGAATTGACCGCCCTCGAACTACATCCCAAGGTCAGCTTTTTCGTCGGCGAGAATGGCTCGGGCAAATCGACGCTCTTGGAAGCCATTGCCGTGGCGTGGGGGTTTAACGCCGAGGGCGGCTCGCGCAACGTTCACTTTGACACGCGGCGCTCGCATTCCCCTCTGCACGAGTATCTGCGCCTGTCCAGAGGCGTGTCTCGACCCAGAGACGGCTACTTTCTGCGCGCGGAGAGCTTCTTTAACGTCGCCACGCATATTGAGCGGCTCGATGAAGAGTGGGCGCCCGAGCCGAAGGTAATCGAGGCCTACGGCGGCCGGTCTCTGCACGAGCAGTCGCACGGCGAGTCGTTTATGGCGCTGCTAACGCAGCGTTTTGCCGGACGCTCGCTCTTTATTCTCGACGAGCCCGAAGCCGCGCTGTCGCCGACGCGGCAGATGGCCCTGCTCTCCCGCATGCACCAGCTGGTCGGAGAGGGCAGCCAGTTTGTTATTGCCACGCATTCGCCCCTCGTCATGGCCTATCCCGACGCGACGATCTTCGCGCTGGGCAAAGAGGGTATTCGACAGATCGACTACGAGGAAACCGAACATTTTCAGATAACGCGGCGCTTTCTAAACGACCCCCAGCACATGCTGCGCGATCTTTTGGAATAACCGCTAGAAGTCAGTATATCATGCCAACTAGCAGCAAGGAGGATACCCGCCGATGAGTGATTCTATCCAGTGGTCTGACGTGAAGACGTTGACCGTAGAGGGCAAGGGATTTGACGACGTAGACGCTTTTTACGATCGCCTACCCGCCCGTGCCCAAGGCAGCGTGCCCGATCCGGTGTGGAACCTAAGCCGCGACAGCGCGGGGATCTGCGCGCGCTTTACCAGTGACGCAACGGCGCTCCACGCCCGGTGGACGCTGCGCAAGGAGCGCCTGGCCATGGAGCACATGCCGGCCACGGGCGTCAGCGGCCTTGATCTATACGTGCGCATAGACGGGGCCTGGCGCTGGCTGGCCGTGGGCCAGCCAACCGGGCCGACCAACAGCGTGCAGCTGTGTGCAAATATGCCGCCCGGCACGCGCGAGTACCTGCTCTATCTGCCGCTTTACAACGGCGTGCACGAGGTAGCCGTAGGCGTGCCGGAAGGGGCGTCTGTGGCGCCCGCGACTCCCTCGCCGCGTAAGCCGATCGTCTTTTACGGCACCTCCATTACGCAGGGGGGCTGCTCTTCGCGCACGGGCACCTGCCACACGGCCTTTTTGAGGCGCTGGCTGGACTGGCCGGTCGTCAACTTAGGCTTTTCGGGCAACGGCCACATGGATCGGTCGGTCGTCGGACTGATGGCCGAAATTGACGCGGTCGTCTACGTGATTGACTGCTTGCCCAATATGAAGGGTGATCTAGTGTCCGAACGCGCTCCAGAGGTCGTGCGTTTGCTGCGTGCCGCGCGGCCGGACACGCCCATCGTGCTCGTAGAAGATCGCACCTATGCCGACGCCTTCTTGCACGTGGATCGAGCCGAATCCAATCGCGCCAACCGCGCCGCGCTGCGTCAGGCATACGAATCTCTACAAGGGGAGGGCGTGGCCAACCTGCACTACCTGCCGGGCGATCAGCTGCTGGGCGCCGACGGCGAAGACACGGTCGACGGCTCGCACCCAACGGATTTGGGCTTTATGCGTCAGGCCGAGGCGTTTTATCCTCTGCTGAAATCTATTGTTAATACTTAAGGATTAAGACCCCGGGATAGTCCGAGTGTATGGACGGCGAATTCCGACTGATAACGCGCCGTAAACATGTGTAATGTTTGAGGTGTATTTAGCCGATTATTATATGTATGAATCTTTGGTATGAATAGGAGACGGTTGGTGGAAATGAGTGGCTTAAACGGTTTGTATGCCCTGGTACGGTGGACACGTTTTCCTGTGGCCTCGGTGCGACTGTTCGCATGGACGTTGGCGGCGGTCGCGGTTTTTGTGGCGGCATCTCTGTATGCAGCCACGCTTACCCCTGGATCTTCTCCGGCAGACGGGCAGGCCATTCTAGACAACGAGGAACGCGTCATTTACAAGATAGAGCTAGACGGATCCCCGCCCCCTGCCGACAAAGCCGTAAATGTGCAGTTGACCATATTGGATGGCAGCGTGGGCGTGGGGGTTAATTCGACCGTTGTTTCTGAGCTCAACTTGTATGTCGACACCGCAGATCCAGCAGATCCACTCTTAGTAGCCCCAGCGTCCGAACTTACCCTGAATCCGGTGCAAGCAAATACCGTTTTGACTTTGGCTCCTGCACCGCAGCCAACCATACCTAATGGTGCGAGTCGGTGGGTGTACGTTACGGCGAAGTTTTATGGACTCGCCGGTGCCCAAACAATTACGCTAGATCCCAATGTTGTAATTACGTTGGAACCGTCCGGCGGCGGTGCTCCGTTCAACCCAGCCGGTCAAACCTTGGGTGCTCCTGCTGTTTTTTCCGTCAGCCCGTCCGGCGGTGGTGGCGGCGGTGGTGGCGGCGGCGGCGGCAATAGCGGTGGCGGTGGTGGCGGTGGCAGCAGCGGTATCGTATTCGATCTGGCAGCGGCCCGTGCCGACAGCGACAGCACTGTTAGCGCGTTCGGGACTGTTACGGAAGTACCCTTTGGCGGCGAGTGGATTTTTGCGCTAGTCGCTTTTGCCTGCGGCCTTTTCTATCTCTACACGCGACAGCCGCGCTAGAAAGAATCAGCGCATCGGACGTTCTCGTTGGTTTAAGACTAGCCGCGCGACGGCTACGTCCATTATGCTCGTAGAAGATCGCACTTATGCCGACGCCTTCTTGCACGTGGATCGCGCCGAGTCCAACCGCTTTTCAGATCGGTGTCTTATCGGATACGCCTGTACGTGATAATTGCAGCACCGGGCCGATCGTTGACCAGCACCTCCAATCCGTTCCCCATCAATCCGTCCCCGGGCGTTTCTCCTGCCGTCCCGCTGTCTAAATCCCGCCATTCGTACACGGCCTCCGCGTCCAACCCACGCAGGCAAAACACCTGCGCAGCCCTATCGCTTTGCTCCCGGCGAAACGCCTGTACCATGCCTGCACCCAGGTCGGCGCGATCAAACTGCCATGCTATCCACGCCGCATCGTCTACACTGTACGATGTAAGCGGATAGAAATCCCCAGCAAAGAAGTGCCTGACAGACTGGTATTCCTCGAGCAATCGGGTGGCACCCGCCCAGATTGAAGGGTTCTGGTAATCTAGTGCTAGAGAAAAAGTGCTGCCCATCCCGCTGCGGAAATCATAGGGCTGAAGTGAAATTGAGCCGACGCCGTGTAGAGGAATCCAGAGCGATAGGGCATAGGTCATGCACTGTTCGGCCGTCGGCTCCCAGCACAGGTCACTGCGCCAGAGCGCCAGCGACCGGCGTTGCATCTCAAAATCGAGTCGGCGGCCACCGCTGGCGCAGCTATCTATGAGCAGGTGCGAATGATCGGCTGCTAGGGCATCGAAAAAGTCGTATAAACCCGTAATGTATCGGATTTCGTTGATCCCTTGCCGGTCGGGCGCTTCTCCACTTCGCCAATAGTGCAAAGGGTGCAGGTTGAAGTCGTGGCGATAGATGTCGACGCCTATCGCACCGATCATGCCCGACACCTTGTCTTTCAGCCAGGCCAACGCCTCCGGGTGTCCAAGATTCAGCAGATGGAAGCCATCTTTGGCCTGGTATTGCTGTTCGGCGGGGAAATCCGTTGGAGCGAGTAGCCAGTCCGGGTGATTATCGTAGAGCCATGTGTCCGGCATGACCCGCTCCGGTTCAAACCAAAGCAGAAACCTCAGACCGCTATCATGGGCCGCCGCGGCCACGGGCTGTATTCCGTTCGGATAACGCTCGGTGTCAGCGTCCCAATTGCCCACACCCTTGGCCCAATTTCGTTCGCCGGTGTCGGCGTCTGGGCAGGTATACCATCCGGCATCGATCCAGAAGGTGTCGACGGGCAGTTCATGCGAGGCGATCTGCGCGATGGTTTCACGCATATTCGCTTCGGTGGTCATTTCAAAACCGATCGCGGCGTGGGGCGATACCGCAACCGGCGGATCAACCCTGCTGCCGCCCGGCCTCGGGGCGGCGTGGTCTAAAAGAAATCGCCGCAACAGATTCTGTCCGCGTATCCAGTCTCCAGTATAGAACAGCAACAGTATTGCGGGTACGCGAATGCGTTCGCCCGGCAATAGCTTTAGGTGGGTGCGTTCAAGGCCAGCCTCGAAGCTGAGGCCGGATTCGCCGCGCGGTGTAAACGATGCCGCCCACTGACCCGTCCAACCGACCGCGGCGATAATGCCGTCGCCCTGCGGCATAACAATATTGAAAAAAGGCAGGACGCCGTCCGAAGACCGGCCCCCGTACGGGGCAAACCGCTGTGTTTGTTCCGGAACGAGTTCCGTTCGTCGCGGTTGAAAATCGGTGACCTCGGCGTGGCTGCCGTCGGCATGGTGCAAAACAAAGGGCCCCCGGCCGCTAAAGATCACATCCGCCGACTGAATCGCTTCGACAATGGGGGTCTCCAAGTGGCCTTTATTCTCGAAATACACCACCCACTCGACGACTGGACAAGCGTGGTATTCTGTGGCAACGCACTGTACTTCGAGGCCCGTACGCCGATCAAAGTAGGTGAGGGTGTGCTGGGTTCGAGCTTTGTCCAGGCGCGTCGCAACCCGATCGACACTCCACGTTGTTCGCCCATCGTTCCAGGTCTCCCCGTCGTAGTGGAAGGAGAAGGGCGTGAGCACCTCATCGGGTCCAAGATTGGCCGCCATCCACGTCTTTGCCGCCGTTATTTCGTCAGATCTTGGCGCTAGGGGATCTGCAAAAGGCACAGGTATTACCTCCCTCGTTATCAGCGCTCCGGTCCGGCGAACCGATGCAGCGCTTGCACCGGCTACTAGCCCGTTTCTTGGAAACCGTGTTGCTCCCTGTGATACGGCGAGTCATAAGTCTGCATGGTTTTGAACCACTCGAAGCGCCTGTCACCGGCCTCCTCATAAACACTGTCCGTCAGTGCCTCGCACTCCGTTGCGGACATCGGGCTGATGTTCCGCGCAATCGCTAGTTCCTGCTCTAGGTTTTCCTGCGATTGGATGCAGCAGATCAGGGTGCTAATGGACAGGGAAAGCGAATAGCGCCGGCACTCTTGCGCGGTTAGGCCGATACCGCTCACGAGTTGTCCGCGGCTCCCCAGGGATTTCATACCGATCGCGCCTATCCGTTACCAGATTAACATGGCGCACACACAGCGCTGTCGACTAAAAGCCAAACAGCAAGTCCTGCCACCAAAATCATAAAAACCCTGCCCTTATTTGAACGTTCCTGCTTTACTTTTTCGGCACTATCGCTCTTTTGACTAAAATAAATATATTTTTGCCCTTCTGTTTGTGCTGCAACACTCCTCACCTCTTTGGATGCCTTGCTATTTGTTCCCGCTATGCCCAATAAATGAAATGGGCCGGCCATCCTGGCCTCCGGTGTAAGGGCGCTTAAACCCCAGTACACAGCGCGTGTATCGTTTCGGATCTCACCAGAAGCAACTCCAGCTTGATAACCATCTGCCGCAGACGCTTTTATTTCTGGACGGTTACTAACCTTTTCTGCCTTTGCGACCATTTGATGTAACCACCACTTGTCAGCCCCGACAACTTTTAAATCATCTGCAAGTGACCGAATTGGAGTAATCTCTAAACCGACAGCAGCATAGCTAGAGGTTACGCTGAATGCTGTTAATACGATAAAAGAAATATATTTCACTGGAACTCCTCCTCATAAAAAATTTGATTTTTTTGCCTAAACCGCATCAATCTTCGAAGCCGTTTCAATCTATTCACCTCTGTTTCTGCGCTGTTCCGATTCATAGCCTCTGAGAGACGCGCTATCCGCGCGACGGCTCGGTCATTTTTTCGCGCGCCTGCCGCGACAGCTCGGCCAGGTGTCCATCATTGGCCATGACCTGTTCTAAATGGCACATGCGTTCGGGCCCGGCCGTGGCCAGCATCTGCGGTCCGTAGGCGCGATCAATCCAAAAGCGCGCCGCACCGGATAAATAGTCGCGCAGATCCTGCACGCTTTCCTCCGGATAGCGCTGGCACAGGTTGATAGTGAACATTCGCCGCTTTGTGCTGCCGCCAAAGGCCGCGTGCTTGGTGTTGTGGTTAAAGCACACTAGGTCGCCCGGCTGCGTTTCTAGCGCTACGGCCGGCACGTCGCGTCCTTCCAGCCCCCACTGATCG
>CALDFW010000183.1 GCA_937942165.1 uncultured bacterium
CCAAAGCTCATCCAGAAATCGACGTTATTGACGAAAAAGGTGTCAATCGTTCCCATGCCTTGGCGCCACAGCGTGAGATAGGGCTCATCCCGCCAAGGGGGCGCATAGGTGTAGAGAATCGGATTTGCAATCGCTGCAACAAGAACGCCTATGAATGTTCCAATGACGCCCCAGTAAGGGACGACCAGCCCCGTAAAGATCGGACCCAAGTGGGCAGTAAATCCCAGTGGGGTGGCGGGTATGAAGTTCCCCGTTACCTGCGTAAAATCGACAAATGGAATGGGAATAAGCGTAATGGGTTCGGTCAGGAGCGCACCCGTAATCGCCGGCAGCGCGACATAGATCGTGCCGAAAACGAGGCCGATCATAGCCCCAGCAGAGAATACGCGCCAGCGCCATGTCTCTGCGCCCTGTGTGGTCTCGGCCAATGCGGTAGCCCCCTGTGCATTCACCGGAGCAAAAGGAAAGGGCAGGCGCTCATAGTCTGAATTGAGACGAAAGAGCGCGTAGGACATGGTGAACCAAGAAACGCGCGATATGATCATGCCGGCAATGAGCAGCACAATGGGCATTAGCCAGTCGCGATGTAGAAAAGTGCGCTCTAATATGGCCTCAGAGTCGGGCTGAGGTGCCACCCATGTGGGAATCAGTTTGGTGAGGCCGAACTGTTTAGCGGCCGGCGATTGTACCAGGTACTGATTGTACAATAAGCCCTCAAACGCACCCGTCTCTGCCGAAATAAGCGAACCTGCCACGTAAAATAGCAGGTAGACCTCTTGGCGTTTGAGCGAGGAGTGGGATCGCTTGGTAATCTCGGCAAAGAGGATGATCGTCACCCACTCTGCCGCAGCCCCAAGCGAGCCACCAATCATCAGGCTCAAATACATATTGCCCGGAACCATGATAAACGCGACGAAGAATACGCCGAGAATGGCCTTTGTCGTAAAACCATCCTCGAATTGGTCGGGGACCTCCATTAGATCCCTGTACTCTTCGATCTCCTGGTTCGGGTTTCTTTTTTTGCTCTCGTCCACGCGTTATTCCCTTATTCCCATATGGAGTGAACCCTAAGCGGTCGTTTCCCGACGCATTTCCTCGAGGATCTCACTTCCCTGGCGTCGGTATTCTTCTTTGGCTTCCCCATCGACGGTACGCCAAATGAGGAACTGCTTGCGAATGACATTCATAAAGCGCTGATTGACGCGACGCCACGAGGCATCTTCCCCGCTGAGCCGCTGTAGATTCAATCCTACGGCGTAGATATTGTGTTCCGCATCAGGAATGGCCTGTAGCGTAACGTGCTGGCTTACGCCGAGGTCAAATGGGGCGAGCCAGATATTCATATCTATTTCGTATAATTCACCCGCAGGCGTAGTCTTGCAGGACAATTTAGCCCCATCCGTGTAGAAGGTCCCGATTGATTCTTCGCTATAAGAGTCAAAATACCCCATGAGGAACACGTTGAGCCCCAAAACCTCGTGTCCGCTAACCGTGAAGGGGAACTCAAATTTCCACTCATCGCCTTCGGGCGGCGGCAGCTTCCACTTGCGCGTCACATCGGGCACGGCCATCTGCGATGCCTTTCGCGCAGGATAAATCGTCGAGAGCATTACCACAGCCATGACGAGCATACATGATAGCACGGCAGATAGCGACGAGTAATTAAGCGTAAAACCAGCCAAGAGATTCAGCTCTATCAACACTTTGGCGATAATCTGACCGCTCAAATACCCCGCGACGACGCCCAGAACAGAATACACGCATGACTCAGCGATAAAGAGCCAGGCGATATGTCCTGGAGCGAGCCCGACTGAGGAGTAAATCCCAATCTCGCGAAACCGCTCGTACACGCTCCCCATCATTGTGTTGAGCACGATCAACGAAGCGATGAGGATGGGAATAAAGAGGTTACTCATGCCGGAAAAAGTCGTCATCCCCAAGGAAGAGTAGATCGACACTTTCACATACTCATCCCCCGTCTCTTTAATGCCGGCAAAGAGCGTTACTGCTAGACGAGAGAGAAAGTCTTCTACCTGTGCACGCTCATCTACGCCCTCGTTAAAGCGCACGGCAACCGACTGCAGCGGATTGCCGCTTCCGATACTTCGCAACGTCTCGTAAGGTATTATGAGGGTATTAGCCGGCTCGAGGTGAACAAAAGGCTTAATAACGACTTTCGTATCTTCGAGACCCTGCTTTTCGCGCTGCTCTTCTTCCGCCATTTCCTGTACGGCTTGTCCACCGGTAACGGCAAAATCCGCGGGCGTCAGGATCTCATCGTCGAGGTCCTTAAGGTCCTTCATGCGACGCGAATCAACCACGCCAATCACGGTGAAATGATCACCAAACACCCGTATTTGAGCCGTGCCCACATCCTCTAATGGAATATTTAAATTGCCACCAGCAATCATATCACTGGGCAGGATACACACTTTTTCCTCACCCGGCTCAAACCAACGACCGGCAATTAACGCTCGGTCTAGAGCCGTAACTTCGCGCTCCTGGGGCGTAAGTCCAAGCACTCCCAGCGCATTATGAGCGCGATCCCCGCTCTTCATCTTAATGTGCGCCTTGGACTTATTGCTATACCAGCTACGCGGAGCAACGACCCCAACTTCTCCGAAGTTACTGAGCGCATATTCAAGGACTGAATCCTCCATGGGATTCCACGCCTTACTGCGAATTAATATCCCCTCGTAGAGCCCCTCATTATCGCGCTGGATCTGATTAAAACGCATTCCCGTACTGATCGAAGTGAACGAAAGCACGGTAAAAGTGAGCAAGAGCAGCGTGAGGAACGTCAGAATGGTGCGCGTCTTACGGCGCTTCATATTGGATATACCCAATTGAAAGGCCGTAACCGAAGCGCTTGAACGACTTACGTCCGTGTCGTGTATAACGGCCACTTCAGTACGTAGCTTTTTCATTTGCTCATTGAAACGCCCTGAAATGATCGACATAACCAAGACCGCGAGGGCGATAATCACGAAGGCGAGCAGTATCACAAAGGGATTAGAAAGCTGAAAAGCCGGATGGACCAACCAAAGGATCGTCCAGATTACCATAAACACGCCAACAAAGCCGAGAATCTGGTTTTTGATGGTCCCCGCCGTGATTATTAGGCGCTCCGTAAAGAATGCGCAGGGAATAACCAGGGCCATAAAGAATATGATGCCCTGTACCACATCGTTTTGAGTCGACTTCACGTCGGGATACGCACGAGACTCCAAACCAAATGCGGCGCGCGTGTGACGCACAAAGTCGCCCCAGCGTTTTTCTGACTGAGCTAGTTCAGCCGCGTCTAACTCCGTGCGCGCGCGGTCGTGCAGGCTATTCAGCCGCTGGTTCTCTATCGCAAAGCTCTTCAACTCGCGCATACGCGATTCGTCGAGCGTCCACATGTCTTTGGCTGCCTGATAGGTTGTGCGGGCAAACGAAACGCCTGAGCGAATCTTAAAGCCTTCCCCTTCAGCCTTGTCCCTGTCCGTTATGCTCGTTGCATTGAGCAGCAGAGAGCGAAACCCCATCAACCCCGCACCGAAACCCATTTTAATGCTCGAGCCAGGACGGGCAAACAGCACTCCGACTGGCTCGTTTAACGACGAGGGGCCCTCTCCCGTCGTGAACCCATATTCGACCGGTGCGCTATTGCTCTCATCAAAGACCGTCACTCCTCCCAACTTGGTTAGGTAGAGCGGATCAACGATGTCAAAAAAGTTGTAGGCTATACACGGAAAGAGAATGACCATCCACTCTTTGTCACGCCAGTCCATGGTAACAAGCATTGGATAGGCTTCGTCTCCCTGCACGCCTTTGTCCGGTGCGTAGACAATCTGACCTGTGATCGGGTCCATGTAATAGCCCTCGATCTGAACCCGATTTACACGCACTCGGTTTACGTAGAAAGCTCCGGTCTCATCGACGATTTCATAGTACTCACCCCGCACGCCCTTGTAGGATTTCATTTTGCCGTTGCGCACCACGGCAACGGCTCCAGAGCGCGGTAAATCGGGGACGATGCTTCGACGCGGAAAGACCATAGTGCGCCCCGTGAGCGAGCGCAGATTGTCGCGAAGACGCATCTTGAAATCGGGGAAGAGTTCGGGATCTTCAAACGCCATGTGAAACATGCCGGACAGGACGCGTATCTGCTTGGCCAGATTGTCGTAATTCACTCTTTCAGCGCGATCGAGTGGAGTGTCGACTAAAAAGCGAGCATCATTAACCGTGACAAATGCAAGCGCGGGCGTTCCCGTAGCCAATACCAGCTCACTGTTTACAGAAATTTCCCCCGGCACAAATGTAGACCAACTCATGCCGCCTTCGGGACTAATACCGTTGACCAACACGTCGCGCTGCTGATAGTCCAGCTCGTGACTAATCTCCTTAGCATAGCGCATAAAGTTCTTGCCGAAAGGCGCAAAATACCGCTTGTAGTAAAACGAGCTATTGCTGTTCCAAACGCCCAGTTCATCGGTCTGCGTAGATAGGTCTAGGCTGATAAACAGCTTGACCTGAAGCGAATCTCCCTTGGGGCCGACCCAATGGCGGTAAAGCTGGTTTCGGACATCATCATCTGACAGCGCTTCTTTCCTAAGTTCGTCACCGTTGGCAAAGCGCTCATCCCCCAAGATCAAAGCACTGCCGTCAACTTCCAGCAGCCCATCGGCGATCGCATCTTCTATGATGCGATCGACAAGCAGTTCGTTGCCACCAATAGCGTGGCGCACGAGCGCTTCTTTACCCGTGAACTCTTCACGCCCTATCCGATACTGCACGCCCTCTTTATCAATCAGATTCCGCGCGAGTGCCGCATCAACCACGCGCCGCACCAACATGTGATCGATAAAGGGATCTTCTTTGCGCAGGTAACGCTGAATGAAATCATCGACCCCACGCAGACCCAAGTGATGGGCTGAAGTAGCCAGAAAGACAACCGTGCGAGCAGGCGGATTTTCACGAAAGTATCGAGCTAGCTCTAGTAGCGCAGTAGCGCTTGCAGCCTGCTCGGCACCGGGCGTCAGCGAGGGCACGACCGACATCGCATCGTAGTATCCCTCGAGCACGACGACGTCTTCTTTCAGGAGTGGATCGTAGCCGGGAATCGTTCCCATGATATTCCAAGCGGAACGACGCTCCCAGTCCATCCGGTATTCGAGATGAGCCTCTATAGATGGATCGGCCTTTAGACGCGTGCGCAGCAGCTGGCCATCCGCTTTGCTAACCCAGAATCGAGGCACGTCCAATGGCATGGAGAGAAACTTCTTCTCCCCTTCGAGGTAGACCGTAGAATCGGGCTCAACAAAAATCAGCGCACTCGCCCCGAGGTACGCGGCGTTAATCCACGCGTCTCCCGAGTTGAAATCCATAATTACGGCAGCGCCTTCGACTTCAAACCCGTCCATGGATGCGTAATCGCCTTTACCCGCATCTATCAAACGGGCATTGAGCCCCCCCTCAGGCAGCGTTGACGTTTTTACAAGATTCGGCCAAATGCCGTGTAACCGCACTGCGTCTCCCGTGTTGGGCAGCGTCAGTTGCCCCCCTTTGTCCATCGGGATGGACACATCGTATTCATGCACTGCGATATCATCGAGGCCAATATCGCGGAAGCTTGATTGGATAAAGCGAGCAGCTTCGTCTGCCCCAGGATACCCAACCACCCTGGACCCCAACCCCGCTAGATTCCCGAGCGTTTCCTGCACTCTAGAAACGGGCGCAGCTTTGGCCAACTGGTCAAAGTCGACTTCGGCAACTAGCCCGTTTGGAAAGCCAACAAGCACAGTGCACAACAGCAGCAAAAGGCGCCTAGCTCTGGAATCTAAATTTTTCAAATTTACCTACCCCGTTTTCTACGTGTTCTCTTACAGGTTGGTGCAAATATAAACAAAAGAAGCCTGAGTTCCACCTCAAAGCACCTAGCCCGCACCAGTGCTTTGAATAAACCTTATTTAAAGGCATCTACCTACTGCACTGAGCGATCGTGAACCCAATGGGCTAACAGGCCGATTAAGATACCGCTTATCAGCCCGCCGAGCAACGCGACGGGCAAGAGCGTCCACATGCCCCACTGCCCGATATAAATGTAGGCTAGTGCAAGCTGAGCGAGTTGATGGGTTACAGCGCCCCAGATTCCAAGACCCACCGCACTAAATATAGACCTTCCCAAAGCCCGGGCTGCCGACATGACCAACCAGCTGAACATACCCGCTCCAGCACCGATAAAAAAAGCGGGGTTGGCCAGCGATCCGCTCAGTAATCCACCTATAAAAAGCTTCAACACGCTTACCGTAAGTGCAGCAAGCGGACCATAGCCCATCAGAGCCAGCATAACGGGCAAATTTCCCAACCCCAACTTCATCCAAGGCAGCGGACGAGGGGCCAAGCCCTCAAATACGAACAAAACAACCGCCGCCGCCGCTAATAGGCCAATCCGCGTCAACCTCCGCGTAGAGCTTTCCATCAGCGGCTCACCGCGTCTACCGCTGCGCGTTTCCCCTGTATTGTCATCACAATGCGATTGGGAATACAGACGATCATATCACCTTGACGCCGTATCCACCCCCGGTGCACACACCGCTGGAAACGACAGGAAGATGTGCGCATTCGAATACCAAGTGACCCAATTTCAACTTCACTCACTCCTTTCGGGCCCTGCAGACTGCGGATAGCATGATCGGCCATATCAAATATCTGCGTATCCCCCTCACTCCGAATCACTACGCGTGCGCCTTCTTCTTTTCTGAGCTCTACCCCGTAAAGACCTCCTATAGCTAAGGCTATGACAGCGATTAAAACGCGGTCCCCCTTTGTCAGAATTGAAAGCCATTGAAGTTCTTTAAACGCGCGGCTCACCCACGAAACCTATCATTTAGTCGTCCTGTACTTCAGTCGATTTGCTTGACACTCATACACAACTTTACTACAATTCAGTGCTTATAGACTCAGCGAGAACTGTCCTTCAAAAGGAGCGGGATTGTGGCTAATACCCTAGGCGACACCATTCTTCAACATCTTAAATACGTCGATGGTGTAGAAGGAATCCTAGGACAGTTTTACTATCTTAGCGATCCCGACAAATTACAGCAAGGAATAGAGCGCTGGCTGCTGCATACTCCTGAGGGGCGGGCCTGGATGGATAGTCTGGGCTTCGTAAACAAAGAGGCCGTCATTAAGGTTATCGAACAGATTGAGACCAACCTCGAGGAGTCGAGTCGAGATTTAGTGACAAAGATTCAAACTCTGCGTTCATACGTCGACGCTAAGGGCCCAACGTCAGGCACAACAGAATAATAATGCGTGCGTCTCATGTAGAGAGACGCCGGAAACTCGCGGCTTATTTGCCGCCTCACAAGCGAGGATCTCATGCATTGGTGGATCGCCACTGTAGTTTGTATCTGCGCTGCTCTTATCATTCAGTATTTCTGCTCTAGCAAATTGCTGCGCATGAAACAGCAGATCTCAATAAAAAATATGGCGCTGCGCGATGCGCGTGAAGAAGGCTCCCGTTTGGAAGAGCAGGAGACAGAACTTAAAAACCAGCAAAAAAGCTTAGCCTACAGCATCCAACGCATGCGCGGTGATATCAAACGGTTACGCGATCAGCTCAAGGAGAAAGAGCTCGAAGTACCCGAGCCCGACTTCCCCTTGGAAGAGCTGGAAGTAGATGCTGCGGAGGGGGAAAGAGCATAGAAACGCACGCTCATTTACCCCCTCGTCTCCGCATGAGCCCATTCTCTCTTCTTCAACCTACACTAGATCACACTTTTCTAAAAACACTCCTAAGCCAGCCGACAGGTAATTCCAGCACTATGGGATTCTGTCGTCGCTTTCAGGACCGCGAACTTCCCTCTGCAAGCTATAGTATTCTGAGTCAATCTTCAGGGTGTTTTATCGACCGCCCTTTTGTATATTGAGAACAGGAGATACCCAGCCCGCTATGGAAAGAGACTCGCACCACGCCCTGTCCCAAACTAACCTGACTCAACATACGCCCCAACGCCCGGCTGCCAACAGCGACTTAGACGCAGTCTTAGAACAGGCGAAGGATCAGCTACAGCTACAGATGCTTCTTATTGAGGTCGCATCCTGCGATGACAGTGCGGACTTTGCGCTTATCGCTCGGGCATACGATTTTGCTCGTCAGCGCCACGAGGGTCAGCATCGCAAATCAGGTCACCCCTTTTTACAGCACTGCGTCGAGGTCGCACGCTTACTTGCCCAATTGCGTATGGACGATACGACCGTCGCCGCTGGTCTGCTACACGACGTTATAGAAGATACCACAGCCACGTACAAAGATGTATCTAACCTGTTCGGCCACAAGATTGCCGATCTAATTGATGGCGTCACCAAAATAGACCGCTTTACTTATGAGAGCCGAGAAGAGCGACAGGCCGAGACTTATCGAAAAATGCTTCTCTCAATGGTTAAAGACATCCGCGTCATCCTCATAAAACTCGTCGACCGCCTCCATAATATGCGCACGCTCGACTACATAGGGGCAGATGCACAGGAGCGGATTGCACGAGAAACCGTCGAGGTCTATGCTCCCCTAGCCCACCGTTTTGGCTTGGCTCGCATACGCTGGGAGCTAGAAGATCGCAGCCTAAAATTTCTCCATCCAGAAGTCTATTCAGAGCTGCGAGAAAAAGTTTCAATGAAACGGCGCGAACGAGAGGACTACATCGAAGAGTTCAAAAAGCCGATTGAAATAGACCTGCATAAGAGCAGTATAGAAGCAGAGATAGGCGGTCGTCCCAAGAATTTTTTCAGTATCTACAACAAGATGAAAGCCCGTGGAAAGCCCTTCGAGGAAATTTACGATTTACTTGCCGTGCGCATCATCGTCGACAGCATGCGCGAGTGCTATCAAACCCTCGGACTAGTGCACGCTATCTACCGCCCCATTCCCGAGCGTATTAAAGACTACATATCCATGCCTAAGAGCAATATGTATCAGTCTTTGCACACTTCGGTCATAGGTCCGCGCGGACTGCCCGTCGAGGTGCAAATACGCACCCGTGATATGCATCATACGGCAGAGATAGGCATTGCAGCCCATTGGCGCTATAAAGCAGAGGACAAAGCACCCAGCGACCTAGATCAACACATGAGCTGGCTCCGACAGATCATCGATATGCAGCAGGAGGCTAGTGATCCTGAAGAGTTTCTCGAAAACCTGAAGATTGAACTTTTCCAGGACGAGATCTTTGTATTTACGCCACAAGGTGACTTACATCAGTTTCCCAAAGGGGCTACGCCGATAGACTTTGCCTTCAATATCCACACTGATATTGGCATGCATTGTCTTACGGCTAAAGTAAATGGTCAGGTGGTACCACTCAGCACGCGCCTCAGCAGCGGCGATACAGTAGAGATCGTCACCTCATCGCATCAATCACCAAGTCGCTCCTGGTTGGACTCGGTTCAAACTGTTAAAGCGCGGCAATCTATACGACGATGGCTCAAAGACGAACAGCACGCACACAGCGTTCGCCTAGGACAGGAGCTATTAGACCGCGAGCTCAAGCGCTTTCCCGACGTCGCCGTTAAATACGACCTTACGACGATCGCCAATGAACTCGGCCTACCCGACACAGAATATCTCTATGCTGCGCTAGGCAGTGGCGATCTGTCAGTAGGCAGACTGATCGGGCGTCTCTTTCCCCAACAGCCCAAACGGAGCAAATCGCGAAAACAGGACAAACGAGGCATACGTATTCAGGGAATGAACGACCTGATGATGACATTCGGAAAATGCTGCACGCCCATACCTGGGGATGCGATCGTAGGTCTGATTACCCGCGGCCGCGGCGTTACCGTGCACAGGACAGACTGTCCCAATATCGGTCAGATCAGTGAGGAACCGGAGCGTATGCTTCAAGTCAATTGGGATATGGAAAACGATCAGGCTTTTACCGTGCAGCTCCGAGTGCGAAGCCATGATCGCAAATTTCTCTTATCGGATATCAGTAAAGCACTAGGAGACAGTGAATGCAACATACAGTCTGCGACCACGCGCACACTCGGTCAGATCGCCGAGCAGGATTTCTGGGTCGATGTAGTTGATATCACTCACTTGCAGCAGGCGATGGAAAAAGCTAACAAAATAGAGGGCGTGCTTGAAGTGCTCCGAATAGATGAGCAGTTTGATGAACACAACCAAGCTTCGAAGAACTGAGTCGTATTAGTGCAAGAGCGGTTCCAACTTAGTGACTATCGCGCGCAGTTCAGTTGTCAATACAGGACGTCCCAAGTGGCCTCCCATCTCCTCTTCTGCCCAGCCCCATATAATTCTCAACTGTACCCTGCTGACGGTCAATGGCTCCGAGCTCTCCAAAGCACGCCTGAGCTTGTTGATAAGGCGGACTTCATCCGGCCAAAACACGTCCTCTTTCCACGAAATAATGCACTCGATCTCGTGGGGAGTCAGCGGAAGTTCTAAGCGACCAGCTCGGGTTGGCATTATATTCTTCCCAACATACATTGCGTCTCTAGCGGACGTGGAACAGACCCTATTGGCATCGCTCTAAGGATGCCATAGCGCACTTTTAACGGATCTTTTACTATGTCTACACAGCGCTCATTTTTTCGCACTAATATCGCCAAAATGGAAGGGTATATCCCCGGAGAACAGCCCCAAGCAGGCGGCTACACAAAACTCAATACAAACGAGAATCCCTATCCACCGTCACCGAATATACTCGACAGACTGCGCAAGGCCTGTACTGAGGACCTGCGTTTGTACCCAGATCCAGGCGCCCTGAGTCTGCGCGCTAAACTGTCTAACGTATTCGGCCCGTCTCCCGAACATTTCATAGTAGGCAATGGATCAGATGAACTGCTGACTATTATTATCCGCAGCTTCGCCGGCGAAGGGGACAAGATCGCCTACGCCTATCCCACCTACGGATATTACCAACCGCTGATTGAAGTTCAGGGAGCTCAGGCGGTTGTAGTCGACTATCCCGATGATTTTTCCCTACCATCAGCCCTATCCGAGACGAACGCACGCGTTACGTTCCTCGTCAACCCAAATGCTCCGTCCGGAACGCTTGTATCGACCTCTGAA
>CALDFW010000184.1 GCA_937942165.1 uncultured bacterium
ACTCCTGCGCGCCCTCGAGTCGCATGAATACCAACCGCTGGGTGATCCCCACGTGCGGCGCGCCGATGTGCGCATCATTGCTGCAACCAATCGAAACTTAGAGCGCAGCGTCGGCGAGGGACTCTTTCGCGAAGACCTGTACTATCGACTCAACGTCATACCCATCGATATCCCGCCCCTGCGTCAACGCCAAGAAGATATTCCCGTACTCGTCGAAACCTTTCTAGATGAGGCCTGCCGGGCACAGGACCAGCCGCACAAACAGCTCAGCAGCGAAGCCATGGGCTGCCTATTAGCACACACCTGGCCAGGAAACGTGCGCGAATTGCGCAATATCGTCCAGCGCCTCGTAGTGACTTCGCAGGGGCACACGATCCACCCGGAGCATCTGCCGGCTCATCTGTCCGACATCGGTGACGAGGTACCGAGCCATTTTAGCGTGCGACTCGGATCGACCGCAGCCGACGTAGAGGCGGAGTTGATTCGCCAGACACTTCAGCGCCTCACGGCCAACCGCCGCAAGGCAGCTGAGATTCTCGGCATGAGCGTGCGTGCGCTGCAGTATAAAATCAAGCAGTACGGCATCACCCAATAGTGCAATTTTTGCACAATTGGGTCTTTATTCACCTCACCATCCGCGTTGCCCTCCATACACGAATACTACAAGTCTAAATTTTACAAAGGCTTAGATCTCAAAAAAACAGACTGGCACTCCTTTTGCCATACTCTTTGCGGACAATGCGAGTGCCGCTTTTGGCTCTACTCGCTGCCTCCTACGTAAAACCATTAAAAACAAATAGTAAGCGCATATAATAGATTGGCAGGATCGACACTGCTTGGCCCTACTGGGTGACTCAGCCAGACGGGCGGTGCAGTTTTTGCACTTCGCACTTTTGTAAAAAAGGCTTGTTTTGACGGCTCTAAACACGGTGGCATCACTTAATAGTGCAAAAACTGCACCTTCCCTTACGCTCGACGACATCGCCGATATCGACCTCTTACTCCCCCGGCTCACGGCCACTAGTAAGATTGGTGCGATAAAAGAGCTGACCGATTTATTGCACGAGCGCCACGTGATAACGGATCGCTTGGGTTTCCTTCAAGCCGTCCTCGAAAGGGAGCAGTTACAGAGCACTGTTCTAAACAACGAAGTTGCGCTCCCTCACGCACGCGGGCGCTGCGTGGACTCTTTGGGGCTGGCGATGGGGATTGCACCAGCACCCATAGATTTTCCCTCCGGGGACGAGTGCAGCACAGTGCGCCTAATTTGCCTTATCGCCGTACCCGCTCATGCACCTGACCTGTATTTAAACCTGTTGGGCATGCTTGCGCGCATACTCAGTTCCAACCAGCGCAGACGAGATTTTCTACAGGCCGAATCGGCCGAACAGATGCAACAACTGCTGCTGGAATCAGCTTAAGAAAACGTCTATTCACCCTTATACGAAGGACTGATCATGGCCTATTCCATTCAGGAAATCCTCAGCGACGAAGAGACGACGCTGCGCCTTTACTTCGACGATATTGCCGATTCGCGTCCCCTCAGCCGCGAACGCGAAGTTGAATTGGCTGCCCGTATCCAAGAGGGCGACATGGTCGCTCGTGATGAGCTAGTCAACGCCAATCTGCGCTTTGTCATTGATGTGGCCAAAAACTACCAGAATCGCGGCCTATCGCTATCAGACCTGATCAGTGCAGGTAACGTCGGTCTGCTCACCGCAGCCGAACGCTTTGACGGCACGAAGGGATACAAGTTTATCTCCTATGCCGTCTGGTGGATCAAACAGTCTGTCCTGCAGTCCATCGCCGAGCACGCGCGCACGGTCCGCTTACCGCTCAACAAACTCAGCCTGCTCAAAGACATTTCCAAAGCATCCCGCAAACTGGGTCAGGGCCGAGAAGGCGAACCGGCGATCGAGGAAATTGCCCGCGAGTTGGACATGCCCGAACAGGAGATACTCGACACCATGATGAGCGCGCGATCCGTTCGTTCGCTCGACGAATCGTTTGAAGAGGACGACGAGCGCAGCCTCCTAAATATTCTCTCTGACGAGAACCAGGCCACGCCTGACAGCCACGTGTTGGAAACGTCCGCTCGGGCCCAGCTAGAAGAGGTCCTCGAAAACTTAGACGAGCGCGAACTGCGCATTATCCGGCTCTATTTCGGCCTCGACGGCAGTGAATCCCTAACGCTCGAGCAGATTGGCGGGCTGATGGGCCTAACCCGCGAGCGCGTGCGCCAGCTCAAAGAGCGCGCCTTGGGCAAGTTGCGCCATCCCGCTCGCTATCAGGCTCTGCTCGCCCTTGTAGACGAAACCGAAGTGTACTAGTCATCGTTCGTTCATACGCTTTGAAACGCCGGACCCCATTTTACGAGGTCCGGCGTTTTTGTGTTCTAATTACATTCCGCAGTGAGAAGAGACGGTAACACTGCGCCAGGATCGGAACAAACCTACGCCTGGCTGAATTCACGAAGCTTACTGGAGATTTCCCATTGGACGGACAAGAGAATGGCCAAGAAACGCGCGGTATTTGCATTTACTGCGGGGCACGGTCCGGAGCAGACCCCATCTACGAAGACGCTGCACGTGCACTGGGAACTGCACTTGGCCAGAGCGGCTACCCTCTGATTTACGGAGGCGGGGCCGTGGGTATGATGGGCGCACTGGCCGATGCCGCACTGGCGGCAGGGGGACGCGTAGTTGGCGTCATTCCACACGCTATGGTCGAACGGGAATGGGCCCACTCTGGCCTGAGTGAATTGATCGTAGTTGACACCATGCACGCGCGCAAAGCGGCCATGGCGAGGCGCGCTCAGTGCTACGTCGCACTTCCCGGTGGACTCGGCACACTAGAAGAACTTGCAGAATCCCTCTCCTGGGCCCAGCTGGAATTCCACCAACAGCCGCTTTTTTTGCTCAATACAAGAGGCTATTTCAATCCGCTGCTCTCATTTGTAGACCACTGCATAGACCAGGGATTTGCGTCGGCAGCCGACCGAGCCCTACTGCATGCCGTCGCCGATATCAACGCCCTGTGTACTCATCCACTTTTCCCTGCTCCTCAAACATAGGTCTCATCTTCTCCAGAGCGCGGCACGCGCAGCATTTTACGCTCTTCAAGTTCACGGGCTAGGCCTGCAATCCGATCTTGCGCGGCACGGACCTCTTCCGCGCGCGTGGGCCCCAACGCATCTATATCTTCGGCAAGACGCGCGCGACGGCGCTGAGTCATGGCACCGAAAAACGCATCGCGCACCTGCTTATCGGCAGCGCGCAGCGCTAGACGCACGTCGTCCATACCGACGTGCCCTAGTAAGACCTGCATATCCGCAGAGGGAAGCCGAGCCAGATCGGCAAAGACGAGCATACGACGGCGAACCGACTCGGCAATCTCTGGATCCTGATGGTCCATTCGCTCTAAAATGCCCCTTTCTAGCATACTTCCCCCCGCGTTGAGAATAGCAGCTAGGGCTGCTGACCCCTCAACCGCCAATCCGCTGCCCAAGGTCCCCTCAAGGGCCTCGTTCAGGCTCTCCTCAACCTCCTCAAGCACGACCGGATCCACCGGTCCCAGCGTAGCGATACGATGCGCAACCTCAGATTGAATCGCCGCAGAGAAATGCATCAAAATAGAAGCCGCTTGTTCAGCTTCTAGCTGAGAGAGGATAAGGGCAATAGTCTGCGGATGCTCTTTTGCTATATGCGGCGCCGCTAGGGCTGGATCAATTTCGCGCAGTCGGGCGAACCCCGAAGTCTCTCCCCCGACCGCGCGCTCGATCATGGCCTCTGCCCGTTCAGCGCCAAGCGCTCGCACCAAAACCTGATGTGCGTAATCGATTCCCCCACTGGGTGGTGCTTCGCTCTTGAGGGCTTCTTCAAACTCGACTATAACGCGATCTTGAACGTCCTTTGGGACGCGCTTGAGCTCTACGAGCGCACGCGTGAGTTGAGTCGCTTCCCCATCGTCTAGCTGCCGCATCAGCTCCGCGGCCAGATCGTCACCGAGTGCGACCATCAGCACCGCTATTTTCTGCCATGAGGGCAGTGCGGCCAGCAGACGCTCTTTATCTATCTCATCCATCATGCTCCCGACGACTCCTCTCGCAGCTTGCTGAGCTCGTCCCGCAGCAGAGCCGCTCGTTCAAAGTCTTCGCGTGCGACCGCTTCTTCCAGTAGGCGTTGGAGCTGCTCCAAACGGCTCAGTGGACGTAGGCCCTCCACTTCGCGCTGCAGCTCGCTGAGCGCTTCTTCTGAACGTTCCATTTCAGCGTGAAACTCTTCTGCTTCTACCACGCGACAGGCACTAATTTGCTCGCGCGTTTCGTCGACGATATCAAGCGCGCGATCATAGGCCTCGTCCTCGCAGGCAATCATGGCCCGCGCAGTTCCGTGAATGCGCAAAATATAGGGCCACCATTTTTCTAAATTCAGCCGGTCATCCTCCTGCGCCGCATAGCGATTAACAAAGCGAAAAAGGTTCATATTGCGCTCCGTATCGCGAATAACTCGCTTGTAATCTTTTAATTGCAACAGGAATACATAGCGCTCATAAAGCCGAGCTCCCTCTTCAAAGAGCTCTTTACAGTCCGTTGGATCGAGTGTAAATCCCTTATCGTCTGCATTGTGCTGATGGCGGTGGTGCTCTAGCGTTTCGCGAAAATGGTCCAAGGCGAATGCATTACCGTACGGCTTGCGTCCGTCTGGTCGCCCATCCAAGTCGAGCTGTAAAATGCCCTGAAAGGCGCCCTGATCGATGCGCACCTGTATTTTCTCGATCCCGTCTTCACCCTCGATTCTGCGAACATTGGCTTCTGGATCAAACGTCCACGTTTGCAGGAGGTCTGTTATGTCTTTTTTCACCCTTTTCCTCTTTCACCCAGATACGCGGCATCTGGCAGCCAATCCGTGCTTATGATACCCCGCCCCTCGGTCCATGTCAATGCAACCCAGACGCTTCACACTGGAGGGGTTGGCGTTTTTACGCTCATTCATTTAATTATAGCATTCCAGCTGGAATTATATAAGTATAGGATAATAGAAACAAATTTGTTTTTATTGTTCGCATATTTAGAACATAATTGTCATAAAGGCCGCTATGAGCACGCAAACCAACGCAATATCGAATGCCCGCCAACACATGTCAGCCCTGCACCAGATCGGCTATATTCTCGGCGAGATCAACGATTTTGAAGACGCTCTTAACCAAATCCTCAAAGCCGTGTGCGAAGGGCTCAATATGAGCCTAGCAACCGTGAGCTTACTACACGAAGAAACGGATCAACTCTCTATCGACGTTGCATATGGCCTCTCAAAAAGCGAAATAAAGCGCGGACGCTACAAGGTCGGTGAAGGAATTACGGGCAAAGTCGTAGAATCGGGTAAACCCGTTATTGTTCCGCGCATCAGCAGCGAACCTCTTTTCCTCAATCGGACCGGAGCCCACGGCAACGAAAAAGAGCAAACCTCGTTTATCTGCGTGCCAATCACCCTCTCACAAAAAGTCGTCGGCACAATCAGCGTCGATACGCCCTATGAGAGCGATCCCACTCTACAAGAAACGGTTCGCCTACTCACGATTATCTCCGTCATGATTGGCCAATCCGTAGCCGCTCGCAAGCGCGCACGCGACGAACAGATGGAACTAGTTGATGAAAACCAGCGACTTAAGCAGGAATTGCGCGAACGCTTCCAACCTGCCAATCTGATCGGTAACTCACGCCCCATGCAGGAGATAGGCGAACTCGTGTGCCAAGTCGCCCCCAGCGACGCGACCGTTATGCTGCGCGGCGAGAGCGGAACCGGCAAAGAACTCATAGCAGATGCCCTACATTACAACAGCCAGCGCGCCAACAACAACTTTGTAAAAGTCCACGTGGCCGCTCTGCCGGAGACGCTTATAGAGAGCGAACTCTTTGGCTATGAAAAGGGGGCATTTACCGGAGCATCGAGCAGCAAAGAAGGTCGGTTTGAACGCGCAAACGGCGGCACGATATTTTTGGACGAAATCGGCGAATTAAGTCCGCCCGTTCAGGTTAAACTCCTGCGCGTACTGCAAAACCGCGAAGTTGAGCGCCTCGGTGGCGATGCCCCCATTCCCATTGACGTTCGCATCGTCGCTGCAACGCACGTCAATCTTGAAGAAGCCGTTTCAGAAGGAAAGTTCCGAGAAGACCTGTTTTACAGATTAAACGTGTTTCCGATCTTCGTCCCTCCCCTGCGCGAGCGCAAGTCCGACATTCTCCTACTCGCCGACCACTTCCTCGAGAAATACGGCCGTCAACACAACGCCGAAATGCGCCGAATTTCCACTCCAGCTATCGACATGATGATGAGCTATCACTGGCCCGGCAACGTGCGCGAGTTGGAAAACTGCATTGAGCGCGCCGTCATACTCAGCACAGACGGAGTCGTGCACGGCCATCACATGCCTCCATCCCTACAAACGGCCGATGCAACAAATACCCCCGTATCCGGCTCGTTTGAAGCGTTAGTCAGGTCTTATGAGCGCGAAATTCTCGTTGAAGCTCTTAAGAATGCCAAGGGCAATATGGCTAAGGCTGCACGCGTTCTCGGTACGACTACACGCATCCTATCTTATCGCATACAAAAGCTAAACATTGACCCCAAGCAGTTCAAAAAATAACATAAGTGTCGCTTTGCAGGTTCCCAATGCCACACTTATGTAATATTCGACTTATACAGAACATTTGCACTGTATTTATGTAAAAGAATGCTGACAATACACTTACGCACATAAATTCCTTCAAATTCCCTTTTGGCACAACGCTTGCTAAATACCGAGCGAGACGTTAGCGCGCTATCTCAATTCGCATCCCACCGAAGGCCGCTTTCTTTAGCGCAACCCCGCTAAGCGCGTCACAGGGGGGAGATTAGATTCAACGCACCGCCAAGGGAAGGATTTTATGTCCAATCTCCAAAGAGCTGCACTCACAGCAATACCGGCGCTGGCTGTACTGGCCGGTGTTACCTCGGTCCACGCAGAAGACTTTAAGACCTTAGAAGAATTCCAGGCCATGCCGCTAGCCTATCCCAAGTTTATGGTTGACAACTTGTGGATCTTAATCTCTGCGGCCCTCGTATTCATAATGCACCTCGGCTTCGCCACGCTGGAGACCGGTCTTACACGGCAGAAGAATACCGTTAACATCCTTTTCAAGAATCTCTTCATCATCTCCATCGGCATAGTCTCTTACGCTCTCACAGGCTTTAACACGATGTATCCGGGCGACTTTAACGGTTTTCTCGCCATCAAGGGCATGATCGGCTTTGATGGGGACGTGGCCAATCTGACCAATCAGTATGCCGATTACACCTACTGGGCAGACTTCATCTTCCAGGCCATGTTCGCCGCTACGGCCGCGACCATCGTTTCAGGTGCCGTGGCCGAACGCGTGAAGCTCTCCGGATTCATGCTCTACGCTACGATACTCGTGGCCTTTATCTATCCCATCGCCGGTTCGTGGAAGTGGGGCGGCGGCTGGCTTGACGGCATGGGCTTTTACGACTTTGCAGGATCGTCCATAGTACATGCATTTGGAGGCTTTGCAGCGCTGGCAGCGGTCATCGTCTTGGGACCTCGCGCTGGCAAATATGTAGATGGAGAGATTAAGCCCATTCTCGGCCATAGCATGCCCTTGGCCACGATCGGCGTATTCCTGCTGTGGCTCTGCTGGTTTGGCTTTAACGGCGGCTCCGTCTTAAGCGCCGATCCCGGCCTCGTATCCATCGTATTTGTGACGACGAGTTTGGCTGCAGCCGTTGGCTGTCTCGCCGCCATGGTGACCTCTCAGATTTTCCTCAAGAAGCCCGACGTGACCATGGCTCTCAACGGCATTCTAGCCGGCCTGGTCGGCATCACGGCCGGTGCAGACACGGTAACGTGGACCGGCGCCATGATCATCGGCCTTGTTGCCGGTATCATCGTCGTATTTTCCATCGTCATCATAGATCGCATCAAAATTGATGATCCAGTTGGTGCTATTTCCGTGCACGGCATCTGCGGCATTTGGGGCACGATCGCCGTCGGCATATTCAGCACCAATCCGGAACACAGCTTTTCCACGCAGTTGATTGGCACCTTGTCCTATGCTGCATTTGCCTTTGTTGTATCGCTTATCCTGGCTCTCTTAGCCAAGGCCACACTCGGCTTCCGCGTCGACGAGGACGAGGAGTACGAAGGATTGGACTTGAGCGAACACGGTCAGCCGGCCTACGCCGACTTCCAGAACATCAACAACTAAGCGCATTTGCGACAAGGAGAAATAGCCATGTTTAAGATTGAAGCATACCTGCGTCCTTCCGCACTGGAAGGCGTGCAGAAAGCCCTGGGAGAAATCGGTATCGTCGGTATGTCGGTTACTGAAATTCGCGGGTTTGGTCGCCAGCGCGGCCATCGCGAAGTCTATCGCGGCGCTGAATACCGCATCGACTTCGTGCCCAAGATAAAAGTCGAAGTCATCGTTAAGGACGACGACAAAGACGGCGCAATAAGTGCTCTTGTTGAGGCATCCAAGTCGGGCAAAGTAGGCGACGGCAAGGTGTTCTCCTCGCCGATACAAGACGCGGTGCGCATTCGAACGGGTGAGACAGGGGAAAGTGCCCTCTGATTCACCAAGTAGATCGGCGCGGCAAGACCACCCTCCCCTTGCCGCGCCGATCAG
>CALDFW010000185.1 GCA_937942165.1 uncultured bacterium
TGGAGTGAGTGGAGCGAATCATACGTGCCGACGAACGGACGGAACGAAGCGACGATCACTTCACCTAATCCACGCAAGTTCCTACAAATACGCGTTAATATATCCTCAGAGGATCCATTCAAGACGGCGCGAATTCGCCAACTGCGGGTCGATTTAGCTCCTCCTCTGTCGTTGGAGTTGGCAGGTGAACTGGCACTTCTTACTGACGAGGGCAGAGGCAGACCTGTTACAGAATTGCTTTCCTTGCCCATAGATTACATGGCTCCCACAGATATCGATCCACTTTCGGCGCAGACCTTCTCTTACTTCATACGTGCGGCTGCGCCTGATCCGGCCGATGTGACGGTGCGTGAAGGTTTTGACGAGGTTTTGATCGTTACGCCGTTGGCATCCGAATTGAAAGGGGTGCGCTTAGGTACGGTCTCTATCTCTGAAAACGCTTCGCTCATTGATCCCACCACTTCTTTGACGACGGCGGTGCAGACCGACTTCGCGGATTTTTATGGCAAAGGAGATGATGGGGTTTTTCGTAATGAAACCGGCGATGCGCTAATGGTTATGGCCACGCGCAGCGACTCTCTATGGCTCCGTTTTCCCGATTCTATCAATGGCAATTTGAGAGGCAATCGGCATGCTATCGTTGAGGTGCAGTTTGAGTCTCAGAGTTTTCGCGAAGGCATCGAATTTGGCAGCTTTGTTCGCTCTTCTGAGGGAGAAGAAGGAGTGTTCCAGCGCGTTGATACTGCTTCGAAAGACGCGACAGAGCTAGTTGAATCTTCAACGGCCCGCGTTAGCTTGATGGCACTGAGCGAGGGGCTTATTCAGGATGTGAGTATGGGAACGGTTGTTACGCCTAACGGGGATGGAATCAACGACGAACTCTTGGTCCAATTTGCCCTACTCAAGGTTTTAGAAGATCGACCTCTTGGTGTCGAAATCTTTGACCTTGGAGGACGTATGGTTGGACGTGGGCTGGGAGGGAGTGCTCTTGGTAGAGTTGGATCGCAAGAATTTCGTTGGGATGGACGCGATTTATCTGGGGCATTGGTGCCTCCGGGTATGTATATTTGCCGCATTATTGTCGAGGCCGATCAGGGCGACAGTGAGTTAGTGCGCATTGTTAATGTGGCATATTGACCTATTTCTTGCATTTGGAATAGCAGTCAAATAAATGCTGGTGATTAAGGGAGGGTTTTCGTGATAAAAGCTAAACACATTCTTCTACTGACAGCTGCAGTGGCTTTGCTGTTAGAATCGAGTACTGCCTTCGCTCAAGAGGATTTTGGCTCTCGGCTAGGTGTCCGGCGAGGCGGCGAGCTTTTCTATGAGCCGACCGGTTCAGGCGTTCTCTTTGATGCGCTCGATCCTGCCGTAAAGAAGTGGTATATCCCGCAAGAGCTTTTTAATGAGTATCAGTGGCGACAGCAGGATTATACCAATTACGCCCGTCAAAACTACGAGCGTTATGTCAGCACGACGCAAGAGGGATTTTACTTTTACGACCTCTATGGCAACTACATAACGCGTGGACAGCTCATTTATGACTGGCGTATCTCCGCGCCGCAGACGGCCGGAAGTAACCTGTTTAAGACAACCAACTTTGCCGGGTGGTTTTCCAGCGTGGTCATAGCTTCGGATCAGAAGGGTCAGTATGCGTACGCGCTTACGATTGGTGATAGGATTCGTACGACGCTAACGCCGATGACATTTTCCAAGCCAACTTTTGCGGGTATTCAGTTGGATTTGGCTACGGATAAGTATGAAGCGACGTTCCTCGCTTCCCGTCCCTCTTCACCGGGCGCGGTTGGTAGCACAACAGGGGCTACCTCTGGTGGAGGGCGTGAGCGCTCCAATGATACCAACCTCATAGGTGGTCGAGGCACCGTTCAAATAGGTGATTTCGTCAAACTTGGAGCTACGTATCTTAGCGCATTCAATGCACAGACAAAGGGCCAGGCCTTTGAGGGTAACCCCTTTGTTGGTACCCTTACAGAGGGGCAGAACAATGCCGATGTTTCTCGTATCGAAGTTCGCTTGAGTGATGACTCACCCGAAGATGGCATAGCAGGTGCTGCCTACTTTCAAGAAGAGATGATCATTACTACGACCGATGGGGGTAAGATCAGTAACCGTCGTCGTTTAGGTGACAACAACATTCTCGACTTTCATCCGTCTGTCCAAGGCGGTTTTCGTCGCGAGGGATTCCTATCCGCCGATGGCAATGAAGTGATTGTTCTTGTGTATGACTTAGAAGGCCCTGAATATCGCAACTCTTTTGGACCTCAACCTGAACAGATAAAGAGCATTGAGTTCCAACTGCTGTTGGCCAATGATTATCGGATTGATGTGACTTCTAATCGACAGCTCAATGCAAACGGTCAGCCTGTCTTATTGTCAGAGGGTATTCCAGAACGGACCGTGCGCGCTGACGGCAATGTCCAAGACGGTTCGAACCAGCGCTTTGTTCGCGTTAATTATGGGTTGCCCGTTGCCAATGAAATATTTGGTGTGACTATAGATGTGTCTGACGTAGGCGGGTTTTACCTGTCTGGCGAGTGGGATCGTAACCGCCAACACTTTCGTTATCCACGCCGTTCCGAAAGTGACGTAACCAAACACAGGGCGTTCAATAATGCCGCTGATGCATGGTTCGTCAATCTCTACAAGAGGGCATATCCCTACTTCGTATTTGGCGAAGTATACAACGTTGATCCCGACTACAGCACGAGTGCATATTTAGCGGGTACGCAAAATGACGCTGCCGATATCAACTACGATGACGACACGCGCTTTGTATACGAATTTGTTGATGATAACGATGATCAAGATCGCAACCCCGATTGGCTGCGCTCTAACTTTTCTCAGGATACGCGAGTTTTTCCGGGATATGATGAGAACAACGACTTCATTAACGATTTCAACCAGAATGACTCCGACGCTCGTGAAAATACGATGCCCGACTATGAGGAGCCGTTTCTACGCTACGCTTCTGACCGTCCGGAGTTTCTGTTTGGCGTAGATATGAACAACAACGGCATTGTCGATCGCTTCGAAAATGATAACCTGCCAGACTATTTATACAAGCGAGATCGACGCGGGTACAATGCCTACGTGGGCACTCAGCTCGGCCCCGAAGCTCGTTTGACCGTTGGTCGTCTTGACGAGCGCCAGTTGGCAGATGATCGCAGTAATGTTAGCAATTATGTGATGCTGACGTATGATCAAGACTTTGCGCGAAAAGGCCGACTCCAGGTATTCAACAACCTGCGTCGCGTCCAAGACGACATTCGAGACGATATGATAGAATGGGTCGTTCGTGAAGGGTCGCGCGGTGCTTTCGTTCCTTACACTGACCCCTTGCCATTCCGCGATGCCTGGGCCAATACATTCTATCTCGGGTATCAGTATTCGAATGATCGACTGCAGTTTAAGAATCGGATTAAGTGGGAAGTTGTTAATCAGGTTGATTACGACAAACGACCTGTTGAGCAACAGGATATTCGAGAGTCGGCATCCTTTTTGGGGATCCTCAACAAACTCGATTACACCTTTGATCTGGGTATTGTAAAATTTCAGCCGCGCTGGAAAAGCGAGTTCCAGCGCTATCGACCCGCGGAAAAAGAAGATTCGCAGATACGCGTAGCGACAACGGAACTGCGCGAGCTCTTCTCGCTTATAGCGCGTGTGCCAATTCTTTCTCGTACTGAACTACAGACAGGTGTTGAGTACTTACTCGTGGAGCAGTACAGAAAGAAAATGGAAAATAACTCGCTTCGATCTGATCGGAATGAGCTTGTATATGCGCTTCAGTTCACGAATAATGTCGACTTCCGAGGGTACAACCTGTGGACGCAAACGGGTTTTCGCATTGCGCGTATCGACCGTGCCTCGTCTGATAAGGCGCGCACCGAAACAGCAATGTTTATGACCGTATACGCCGGTTTGGAATAGGGGGAGAGAGGCCATGTTAAAAAGTAGCTTATTACTCTTCTTAACCGTAACTGTGGGCTTGACGGGTTGTTCGTATAGGTACTACGCAGAAGACTTGCAGCCCTTAAGCGAAGCGGAACAGGGAGAAAATAAGGAAGTTGCCGATGATGGCAGCGTTACGTATAACCAAGCGCGTTTAGCAATTACCCTGCGCCCTATGACTGATGCCGAGTTGAATCGTCAATTCAGCGCGTATTCCAATCAGGGAGCGGAATCTCCCAACCCTTACACGTTTGGTAATTCCGAGTATTTTCGCACGGGGGATACGCCTAAGCGGTGGACTGTTTTTAGGCTCAACGTATCGAATTACGAGTATCCAAAGGTGTACCTTGATCCAGAAAAGGTGTATATAACGACATCAAACGGTCGTAAATACTATGCTCTAAATAGGGAACAGCTATCCATTTACTACCGCCGATATGCAGGAGGTGGAAGTGGAGGCGATGGGCCTGGCATTCCTGGAAATGCCTTTATTGCATGGAAAGAGCGTGATGGTATACTGCGTAAAACGATGTACCCAAATGAACAGATTTTTTCTGCTCAGGAGAGTCAGGGGTATATCGTGTTCGAACCGCTTGCCCATGATGTGCAACTGTTGACAGTGCATATTGATGACATTGTTGTGCGTTTTGACTATAAGGGAGATCCGGTCGAGACCACAGACGTTGAAGTGCTATTTCAGCGTGAGATAGGGCGCGTTTACCCTGATGGTAGCAAGGTCGCTAATAACAGCGTAAAGTAAATGGGTAGACGCCCAAGTAGTATTGTTTTAATTCGGACGCGGCACCGCCTTGGCGGAGCCGCGTCGCTTTGCGTTAAAAGAAAAATACGGGGGAGAAAATAGCTTGATAATCCGTTCCGCTTGGGCGTGCATGGCCACTATTGTCCTTTGGGGTGCCTGTGCTCAAAACGGGGAGATGCCCGTCCAGAATCCTAGCATCGTAAAGGTCGGAGATGTATCCATCACAGACGAGAATTTCTCTGCCTATATAGCTGATTTACCCAATTTTCTACGAGCTGAAAATGAAGACTTGAGTGCGTATCGCAGCTATGCACAGGGTTTGGTCGACAGGGAAATCATGCTGATTGAGGCAGAAAAAAGAGGGATCGACGAGCTTCCCGAATTAAAGTTTGTCCTTGATAAGGAGACGAACAAGCGGCTCGCGCAGAAAATATCTCGTCTACTTGTCGACAGTGAACTACGGGTAGAAGAGTCTGAACTGCTTGACGCCTATGAGAAATTTGATTTAGGATGGGAAGTTTGGCCTGCTCATATCCTGTCGAAAACGGAAGCAGATGCGCAGAAAGTGATTGAAGAGCTGCGTAAGGGAACCTCTTTTTCAGAGGCTGCTAAGCTATATTCTAAAGCAGATGATGCGGTAAAAGGAGGTAATTTAGGATCTTTCTTTGGACAAGGAGATGTTGTACCTGCTCTCAGAGAAGCGTCGTTCTTTCTTGATGAAGGCGAGTTCAGCGAGCCAATACGTACAAAAGACGGTTGGGAAATTGTAAAAATCTTAAAGAAGCGGCGAAAAGGCTTTGCTTCTTTGCGGGGTTATATCACCGAGAGAATGACTAAGGTTAAGTGGGCAGAGCGACGAAAAGCCGTAGTCGACTCATTGAGTGAAAGGCGTAATTTAAGCTTTGAGTATGATCGAGTTCACGATGTCCTCAATGGACTCTTTCGCAGAGGCCTGACTCCAGAAGCAGCTAGTGAAGAATTTATACGGTACCAAGGTGGGCGTATTCTGGTAGGGGATGCGGTCAGAGGGATTCGCGATTTGAAAAAAGGGGCATTGCCGCCAGATAGCACGGAGGTCCTAGGTGAAATTGAACGATGGATTTTACCCGACTCTCTTTTCGTGTTGGAAGCACGTGATCAGCAGAGAGAGCGCGACTCGGACATCGTATCATTTAGAGCGCAGCGGCAGATCGCGCTCATGGTTAACCAACTTCGCTTGGATCAGATTGCAGGAAAAGTGACAATACCGGACGAGCGTGTAGAGGCGTATTATGAGAAATACTTTGATACCTATAAAAAGCTGCCCGGTATTATTCATATGACTGAGGTATTAGTTGAGACAGAAGCAGAAGCAGAGCAGATTCTTCAGTTGGCAAGAGATGGAGAATCGCTGCGAGAGCTTGCAGTACGTCACTCTATACGGCCAGGTATGGAGAAGTTGGGAGGACACGCCTTCGCAGATAGTGGACGGGTTGAAATTGCATCGCTTTTTCAATCTCCATACCGAACTTTTTTCGGCGATAGCAACGATAAGGATATGGGGGTGTTGCAAGGCCCTCTGGAAGTACAGGATCGATTTAGTGTGTTTCGTCTTGATGAGCCTATCGAAAAAGAAGCCGTTCCATTCAAACAGGTGAAGCGACCTATCCGCGTGAAGCTGCGCGAGGGCGAAGAATCGAAGATCTTCGACGCGTTCCTCGATTCGATTCGGTCCGAATATGCTGAACAAGTCGAGTGGAACGAAGAAGCGCTAGCGCGCTTTGCAGAAAAACGCGAATCTAGCTAAATAGGCGGATGCATTCTGGAGAGAGACAGCCTAGAACGCATCAGATTGCTACTCTGATTGCTCTATTATTTGGAATCGGCTTAGTGGTAGCAGCCGAGATAGGTGTTCGCTCCCTGTTGGATTTGCGTGCTCCTGAACTGGTTGTCGAACTCGCACAGTTTAGAGAAAAAAACCTACGCTCGATAAATCCCACCTACGCGCGTAGGTTTTTTTCTGGTGTTGACGTAGCTGGGATGCGTATGACGCCTCGTCCGTTTGTCGAACCTCGCCCTGAAAATTCTATACGCATTATAGTTGTCGGTGGATCAACAGTCCAAGGATATCCTCATCCGAGACGGCTAACCGCTTCTTCCTATATCCAAAGAATGCTTGAAGATGCCTTCCCCCAACGGCAGGTTGAAGTATTTAATATGGGAATTACAGCCATATCGAGCTTTGGCGTTGCTCGAGTGGTTGAAGATGCAATGGATCTCAAGCCGGATGCCATTTTGGTCTATACGGGCCATAATGAGATTTATGGAGTATACGGCGCTGCCTCATTAAGTCAGGGTGGGGCAGCAGTATGGGCGAAGAAACTGCATTATGGGATAATGCAGTGGGGAATAACGGCGCTTGTTCGTCGGGCTATACAGCCGCTGAGTTCATCTTCTGGTGAAGCATCTCCTACTTCGCTATTAAGCGTAATGTCTGCTGCAGGCCGAGTTATGCCTGAAGATACACGTCGTAGCGATGCCGAGGAAAATTTGCGCACTAACCTGCGAGATATGGCAGAAACGAGTCGGGAACTTGGCACGCCAATCCTATTATGCACTGTTTCTAGCAATGAGCGAGGTTTTGCACCTTCCTATGCAGAGCCTTCTATAGGTAGAGATTCTTTAAAGACGTGGAAAAAGCTTGTTTCAGAAGGCGTTGTGGCTTACGAAGAAAATCAGTATGATGCAGCGCGGAGTTTATTTGAACGCGCCTTGACGTTAGATAAGAACAATGCTTGGAGTCATTTCTTCCTAGGGCGTTGTTTGGAAATGTTGGGAGAAGATAAAATGGCGCGTAGCGCCTACGTGAAAGCGCGCGATATGGATCCGACTCCTTGGAGGGCGACTAGCGGGTTAAATGATGTGATACGTGAAACGGCGCGAATAGAAAACCTCCCTTTGGTCGATAGCGAAGGATTGTTCAGGGAAAACAGTCCTTCAGCGGGGATTGGCTGGGAGTTGATGGATGATCACGTGCATCCGTCGGCACAGGGGCAAATCTTACTGGCCCGAGGGGTTACAGAGATTCTGGCCGGTATGTTGGGGTATGTGGGTGAAGATATAGAGAGGTCGGACGCAGAATA
>CALDFW010000186.1 GCA_937942165.1 uncultured bacterium
CCTCGACGTCGTATTCAGCCGCGCTGTAGGGCCGCGGCTCGTAGACGCCGACGGGCGCGCCGCTGGCGGCTAGGTCTTCGACCAATCCCTCGTCCCCGTTGGCAATTTTGGTATAGGTGGCGCCGCTGGCGGCGACGACCCTGGGACTGCCCATGATCCACAGCAGGGCGTCGAGCGCGTGCACGCCCAAATCGCAGAGCGGTCCACCGGCCGAGTCATCGCTTATGTGAAAGCGGCCCCAGGTCGGCACGCCGCGCCGGCGCAGCGCCGACGTCTCTGCGTAGTACATATCGCCGAGCTGGCCCGAATCGGCAATTTCTTTGGCGGCCAGCGTCCGGTTGGCAAAGCGGCCAGTCTGTGTGACAAAGAGGATGCGGCCGCGCTCCTCTGCGCGCTCGAACATCTCTACGGCATCGGCGTAGGACGCGGCAATGGGCTTTTCACAAAATACGTGCGCGCCGGCTTCAAACGCCGCCAACGCGTATTCTTTGTGCGACACGTTAGGCGTGCACACGCAGGCGATATCCGGCTGCACTTCGGCCAGCATTTTCGCGCAGTCGTCGTAGGCGTGCGGAATATCGTGGCGCGCCGCCGTCTGCTGGGCCCGCTCTATGCTGCGATTAAAGACGGCTACGACTTCGGCATCGTCTCCGCAGCTTTTCCAAGCGGGGATATGGCCGGCGTTGGCGATCATACCCGCACCGATTACGGCTACTTTCAAGCTTTTTTCAGACATAGCGCATAGCTCATTCCGAATAATGTTATACCAAGCATGAGATAGTACGAATGATGTATCGGAGAGTAATATACTCCGTAATACCCGTCCTTCCCATATCTTGCTCTGAGTCTGTCGGTGAAGTTATATATACAAAAATCCCCGGCGAAAACACTTCACCGGGGATTTTTGCTGCTTAAAAGATAGTATGTGCCTTACGGCAGGTCCGTCTGTCCCATCAGATACCGATCCACCTCGCGCGCGGCGCCGCGGCCCTCGTTAATGGCCCATACGACGAGGCTCTGCCCGCGCCGCATATCACCCGCAGCGAAAACGCCTTCGACGCTCGTTGTGAACTTGCCGTGCTCAGCCTGGGCGTTTGAACGAACATCGCGTTCGACGCTGAGCTCTTCCAAGACCGTATCCTCTGGGCCGCGAAAGCCCATGGCCAGCAGAACCAGCTCGGCCGGCCACACCTTTTCCGTGCCTTCAATGGGCTTGGGCGTAAAGCGACCGTTCTCGTCTTTGTCCCACTCGATGTTCACCGTGTGCAGCTCTTTGACGTTGCCCTCTTCGTCGCCTACGAACTTCTGCGTCATAATGAGGAACGTGCGCGGATCGTCGCCAAAGCGCGCCGCGGCTTCTTCCTGTCCGTAGTCGACCTTGTACACGTTGGGCCACTGCGGCCAGGGATTGTTATCGGCGCGCTCTTCCGGCGGGCGCGGCATAATCTCGAACTGCGACAGCGTCTCGCAGCCGTGTCGCAGTGAGGTACCACAGCAGTCCGTGCCCGTATCACCACCGCCAATAACGATGACATTTTTTTCTTTGGCTGAAATATAGTCCCCGTCGGCATGCTCTGAGTCGAGCAGGCTCTTGGTATTGGCGCGCAGGAAATCCATCGCAAAGTGGATGCCCTTCAGATCGCGTCCTTCGATAGGCAGGTCGTTGGGCTTGGTCGCTCCGCCGCAGAGCACAACCGAGTCAAAGTCATCAACCAGCTTCTGAGCCGGGATATCTTTGCCAATTTCCGTATTGGTCACAAACTCCACGCCCTCTGCCGCTAGCAGGTCGACGCGGCGCTGAACAACCGCTCTCTTGTCGAGCTTCATGTTCGGAATGCCGTACATCAGCAGCCCGCCTATGCGGTCGGCGCGCTCGTACACCGTCACCTTGTGGCCGGCGCTGTTAAGCTGGGCGGCGCAGGCCAGACCCGCGGGCCCCGAACCGACGACGGCTACGGTCTTACCCGTTCGCTTGGACGGCGGCGACGGCTGCACCCAGCCCTGATCAAAGCCGTTGTCGATAATGCTGACTTCGATGTTCTTGATGGTCACCGGCGGGTTATTGATTCCTAGCACGCAGGATCCTTCGCAGGGCGCCGGACAGACGCGACCGGTAAACTCGGGAAAGTTGTTGGTCTTATGCAGGCGCTCTAAGGCCTCTTTCCATCGACCGCGATAGACCAAATCATTCCATTCGGGGATCAGGTTATTAATCGGGCAACCCGCCCCTTTGTCTCCCTGACTGACTACGTCACCGACGTGGCAGAATGGAATGCCGCAGTCCATGCAGCGCGCCCCCTGCTCTGCCATATCCTCTTCGGACATGTGATCGTGGAACTCATCCCAGTCCTCAAGACGCTGCAGCGGCGAACGATCGCTTGGAAGTTCGCGCTGATACTCCATAAATCCGGTTGGTTTACCCATTGTGTTTCCTTTGTCTAGCCCTTTGCTGTCTCTCTGGTTGCCTAAGCTTCTTCGGCCATGGCCTCGCGGAAGGCAACGAGTGCCGCCTCATCACCTGTTAGACCGCGCTCTTCAACGCGCTTGAAGGCGTCGAGCATTTTGCGATAGTCGCGCGGCATCACTTTGACAAATTGACCTTCAAACGCCGACCAGTTGTCGAGCACTTCCTGGCCGAGTGCGCTCTTAGTATACCGCACATGGCCCTCTATCATGTCTTTTAACTCCGCGATATCCTCTCCACCTTCAAGGGGACCTAGGTCCACCATTTCCGTGTTGCAGTGGCTGGCCAAGTCACCCTGCCTATCCAATACGTAGGCAACGCCGCCCGACATACCGGCGGCAAAATTGCGCCCCGTCGGTCCCAACACGACCACGCGGCCGCCCGTCATGTACTCACAGCCGTGATCTCCCACCGCCTCAACGACGGCCTTAACGCCGCTGTTGCGCACGCAAAAGCGCTCGCCAGCCTTGCCGTTGATATACGCTTCGCCGGCCGTCGCTCCGTAAAAAGCCACATTGCCGACAATGATATTGTCCTGAGGCTCAAACGTGGAGCCTGCGGGAGGGTAGAGCGCTAAGCGAGCACCCGAAAGACCTTTACCAAAATAGTCGTTGGCGTCGCCCTCGACTTCCATGGTCATGCCCAACGGGGTAAAGGCGGCAAAGGACTGACCCGCGGCCCCCTGAAACTTGAGATGAATCGTGCTGTCCGGTAACCCATCGGGACCAAAGCGGCGCGTGATTTCACTACCGACCTGCGTACCGGCAACGCGGTTGATATTCTTAATCGGCAGCGTTGCCGACACCTTCTCACCGCGCTCCAGAGCGGGCCTGCACAGCTCCATCAGCGTCGTCTGATCGAGCGAGTTGACTAGGCCGTGATCCTGCTCCTCCGTGCAATACCGTCCCACCTCGGGTCCCACTTCGGGCTGATGGAGGATCGGCGTCAAGTCTATGCCCTCCGCCTTCCAGTGCGCGATCGCCTTTTTCGGCTCGAGGCGGTCCGTGCGCCCCACCATCTCATCAATGGTGCGGAATCCAAGTTCGGCCATGATCTCGCGCATGTCTTGCGCGACAAAGCGCAGAAAGCTGACGACGTGGTCGGGCGAGCCCATAAACTTCTTGCGCAACTCGGGGTTCTGCGTAGCTACGCCCACCGGGCAGGTATCGAGATGGCACACGCGCATCATGATGCAGCCCATGGCCACAAGACCCGTAGTAGCAAAACCAAACTCCTCGGCTCCTAGCAGCGCGGCAACCACTACGTCGCGACCCGTCTTAAGCTGGCCGTCCGTTTCGACGACAATGCGCGAGCGCAGGTCGTTCATCAGCAGCGTTTGATGCGTCTCGGCCAGACCGAGTTCCCACGGCAAGCCAGCGTGCTTGATCGAGGTTTGCGGAGAGGCCCCCGTGCCGCCGTCATGTCCTGAAATCAGCACGACATCAGCCTTGCCCTTGGCTACGCCAGCAGCCACCGTACCCACGCCAAACTCAGATACCAACTTGACGTTAATCCGCGCCTGATCGTTGGCGTTTTTCAGATCATGAATAAGCTGCGCTAGGTCTTCGATGGAATAGATATCGTGATGCGGCGGCGGCGAAATGAGCTCTACGCCCGGCGTCGAGTGGCGCACTTTGGCAATCCAAGGGTAGACCTTCTTGCCGGGCAACTCGCCTCCCTCACCCGGCTTGGCGCCCTGCGCCATCTTAATCTGCAGTTCCTGAGCCTGCGTCAGATAGTGACTCGTCACGCCGAAGCGACCCGATGCAACCTGCTTGATCGCACTATTTTTCGAATCTCCGTTGGGCTCTGGCGTATAGCGGGCCGGATCTTCCCCCCCTTCTCCCGTATTGCTGCGACCGCCAATGCGATTCATGGCAATGGCCAGCGCCTCGTGCGCTTCTTGGCTAATCGAACCATAAGACATGGCCCCGCTTTTAAAGCGGCGCGTGATCGCCTCAATCGGCTCGACCTCGTCGATGGAGACGGGCTCGCGATCGGTTTTTAAATCGAGCAAGCTGCGCAGGGTAGCCATGCGCTCCGACTGATCGTTGATCTGCTCGGCATACTGCTTGTACACCTCGTAATCATCGGTGCGCACTGCTCGCTGCAGCAGGTGAATGGACTTGGGATTAAAGAGGTGATGCTCACCCTCTTTGCGCCACTGGTAGTGGCCGCCTACGCCGAGCGTGCTGCCGTTGGTCTCAATGTCGGGAAAGGCGTGCGCATGGCGCTCGAGAGCCTCTCGCGCGATCCCCTCAATGCCCATGCCCTTGACCTGCGTCGTCGTCCACGTGAAGTACGTGTCAATAACTTCCTGATTGAGGCCCATGGACTCGAAAATCTGCGCACCTCGATACGATTTAATCGTCGAGATTCCCATCTTGGCCATCACTTTGATAACGCCCTTTATGGCGCCGTATACATAGCGCTCTTCGGCTTCTTCGTAGGAGTACTCGTCGAGCATCCCCTCGCGGACCATGTCGTTGAGGCTTTCAAATGCCATATAGGGATTGATCGCCTGCGCACCGTAGCCCAGCAGCAGGCAGAAGTGGTGCACCTCGCGCGGTTCGCCCGACTCAATCGCCAGACCCACGCGCGTGCGCGTCTCGTTGCGCACCAAGTGGTGGTGAACACCGGCCACCGCCAGCAGAGAAGGAATGGGGACCTTGCTCTCATCAACGCCGCGATCGGACAGGATGATCAGGTTGTTGTCCTGTGCAATTGCTTCATCGACACGGCTACAGAGTTCGTCCATAGCCTTTTCCAACCCGGCCTCGCCGTCGGCCTTATCGAAAAAGATCGGCAGCGTTACCGCTCGATGATCAAAGAGATCGACTTCCCGCAGTTTTTCAAGCTCGGCGTTTTTAAGGATCGGCCGCTCCAGCGTTATCTGGCGGCAGCTTTCAGGCTGTGGATCCAGCAGATTGCCCTCTGGCCCGATCTTGGTTTCGGCCGAGGTGATCAGCTCTTCGCGCAGTGGATCGAGCGGCGGATTCGTAACTTGGGCAAAGTGCTGCTTGAAATAGCCGAATAGCAGCTGCGTCTTGTCCGACAGCGTCGCCAGTGCGGCGTCATTTCCCATGGAGCCTATAGGATCCTTAAGCACTTGAACCATCGGCTTGAGAAATACGCGCAGATCTTCGAACGTATAGCCGAAGACCTGCTGCATCTTAAGGACGTCTGCATGCGCTTCGAGGAGGGGTTGCCCCGCCGTGTCCGGCAGGTCCTTTAAGTGCACCACGTTATCGTTGAGCCACTGGCGATAGGGATGCTCACCGGCAATCTGATCCTTGATCTCTTCGTCGCTTATAATCCGTCCCTGTGCCGTATCAATCAGCAACATGCGGCCCGGTTCGAGACGCCCCTTGTAAGCGACGTCTTCCGGCGGAATGCTCAAAACGCCCGTCTCAGAAGCCAAGACGACGGTGTCGTCTTTGGTCACGTAGTAACGGGATGGGCGAAAGCCGTTGCGATCGAGGACGCCCCCAACGACTACGCCGTCGGTAAAGCCGATCGAAGCGGGACCGTCCCAGGGTTCCATTAAGCAAGAGTGGTACTCGTAAAAAGCGCGCTTCTCGTCGCTCATGTTCTCGTGCTTTTCCCACGGCTCAGGAACCATCATCATCACGGCGTGCGGGAGCGAGCGGCCGCCCAAATGCAGCAGCTCGAGCGCGTTGTCAAATTTGGCCGAGTCCGAGCCGTCCTCCCGTATAACGGGAAATACTTCCTGCAACTTGTCACCGAATAGAGGCGAAGCTAGCATGCCTTCGCGAGCGTGCATCCAGTTCTCATTGCCGCGCACGGTGTTAATCTCACCGTTGTGTATGACGTAGCGATACGGATGGGCACGCTCCCAGTTGGGGAACGTGTTGGTCGAAAAGCGCGAGTGCACCAGCGCAATGGCTGATTCCACCCGTTCATCTACCAAATCTGGAAAATACGGCTCTACCTGAGGCGAAAGAAACATGCCCTTGTATACGATGGTGCGCGCCGACATGCTAGCCGCGTAGTAGTCTGGCGCTAGGCCGCTGTAGCGAATGGCATTTGAGGCCCGTTTGCGGATGACGTAGAGGACGCGTTCAAACGCAAGCGGATCCGCTCCCACGTCTTGGCTACGCCCAATAAAGACCTGACGCATTACGGGCTCGCCCGAGCACGCCGTAGCTCCCAGGTCGTCGTTGGTCGTCGGCACGTCGCGCCAACCGAGCACGGTTTGTCCCTCTTCCCCGACGATGCGCTCTAATTCCTTTTCACAGGCTACCCGCTGGTCACGATCTCGCGGCATGAATAGCATGCCCACACCGTAGGCACCGGCGTCCGGCAGAGCGAAGTCGCACACTTCTGCGAAGAACTTGTGGGGAATCTGCATTAGTATGCCAGCCCCATCACCCGTGTTGGGTTCACATCCGCAGGCGCCGCGGTGCTCCAGATGGACGAGCACCTCAAGTGCCTGATGAACCAACGTGTGGGATTTGATGCCTTTAATGTTGACGACAAACCCCATACCGCAGGCATCGTGCTCGTTGCGTGGATCGTATAACCCCTGCTTAGAAGGGAACCCGGAAGTATAGCTCATCTCTAGCCTTTCGACGTCTCATATTTGACTGCTCAGAACCGCCCACGCACAGAAACGCAACATCTTGGGCTATCCGGCAGGATTGCCCCACAACGCCAACCGCTTGCAGTGCGAAGTAAACGCGAACGCCCGAGAGGGCGAAGATCCGTGCCCAAGGGATTGGCGGGGAGCCTCGGGCAGGTAAGGGACGGGTTCTCTTATATACTTTATATTCTATTAAGGTGCATTAATATAAGTAAATAGGTATTTTTGTCAATCAGCAATTCGCCATTTTTCATATCAGTATCTTTACAATTTCTTTACACTTTATTACATTTTGACCTAATATAGACAGGAAAAACCTATAAAAAGATTAATTTAGGCCATGACGACGTTAGACAAGCAGGAACAGCTAATTATGCGCGCTCTGGTTCGCAATCCTCGTTCATCAGATAACCGCATCAGCGCGTTGACCGGGGTCCCCGTGCGGACCGTTAGTCGCAAGCGCGCGCGCTTGGAGCGCGATGGCGTGCTCACGTACTATACTGGAATCGAAACGCAGGCAACCGGCACCGGCCGTTTTACGACGCAGCATATGCTACTCATAAAGTTCAAATTGGGTATTACGCGCGGTCAGATTGTGCAGGAGATACGCTCAGAGCCCAACGTAGCCAACGTTTTTAGCGAACTCATACGGGACAGCTATATAGCCGAGATGGATGGACACATCGCGCTGGTTATGGTCGTTGAGGGAGAATCGGACAGCGACGTAGCAGATAACGTTCAGGGCAAAATCATTCCCTCACTGCAGAAAAATCACGGTGAGGACTCCATACAGGAGCTACGCACAATCCGCCTGCTCGCCCCCATCCGCAGGCTACACAACTACCTGCCCATGGTCAATATGGAAGAGGGATTTATCCGACAAAGCTGGCCGGATGATGCCATCTTTGTAGAATAGCACCAGGGGCGAGCGATTACTCCTCGGCCGGCACTACGCGAATCCGCAGCGTAGTGAGAGTGTCGCCAAAAAGGGCGCGAATATCTGCTCGGTCGGTCGTTGAAGCGCCCGAAGAAGCCGTAAAGACGAGCCACGTCATAAACGAGTCCTCTCCGCCCATGCCCAAACTGTCGGGCGCCGCCATTTCTACAGATACGCTTGATGGCGATACACTGCCTCCGTTGGTAACAAGTTCAATTTCGCCAGAGAAATGCTCCGTCGGAGGACCGCCTATGCGCTCTAACCGCAGAACTACGGGCAGTTCGCCGCGTGGGCGCACCCAGTTTTCTTCCGCTTCCAGGCTGAGGCGAAACTGGCCGTCTTCCGTCGAACTGCTAACAATCTTGTCGGGCTCAGAGCAGGCCCATGCGGTCATACAGACCAACATGGTCAATACGGTGCGCATACAGTTTTTCATCGCCATTACTCTCCCAATACCTCCTGCACGCGGTGCACGGCCTCATTGAGCTGCCGCTGGGCCACCTGATATGGATATTTGGTTTCGTAGAAAAGCTGGGCTACCTCTCGATCGATCAGATGATATCTATTTCGCATATCCTCTCGAGTGGGAAAGAGGATCTGCACGCCCGGCCGGAAAGCCTGTAGAGTATGTTCCAAGTTTTTGTTCAGAGATAAAACGCGCTTGAGAATCAGCACCTTACGCAGACGCTCAACGTCTTCCTCATCGGAAAGAACGACGGCCCACTGTTCGGCCTGAGCGCGTGCACCGTAAGTGTTTAGGTCCCACAGGAGTTCATCCTTATCGCCTGTTAAAACCGTTTCTTCCACCGTGGCTAGCGGCAGGCTAAAGGCCTGCCCTTCCTGCGGCTGGGGACGCGCTTCGTAGGCGAAGACGACGGCGTTTTCGGGCGCGGCTAGCGCTTTGGGCAAGAGATCTTGCAACGTTAAATCATCGCTGAAGCTCTGTCCGCGCCGGCTGTCTTCAGGCGGCGTAAAAAAGAACACTTGGTCGAGGTTCACTTCTTGATGAAAGTTCAACTTACCGACAATCTCGTAGAGCATGCGGCGCACCAAGACCTCTTCGCCCGGTATGCGCCCGGACAGTAATTCCTCAAACGGCGACTGGCGCTTGAGCATGACGTTTTCCTGCGTCTGCACCTGCACCGTGCGCACAAGATCCTCTAAGACCGGACTCTGTGCGATAAATTTTAAATCCCACACATCGTCGTCGCGCACCCGATAGGCATTGCGAAACAGCTTGGTATCGAAGCGGTCAAAAAGATCCGAATCTTTGGGGATGAGATAGCTAAAACTCATCTCTTCAAGCGGAACGATATGCGGGGTAATGACTACGATGACCTCGCGCTGTTCCGTCTCTACGCGCTCGCGCGAAACCAACCGGCCTAGCAGGGGAATACTCGATATGAGAGGCATGCCAATTTTTGTCTGCTGCTGCTCGGTAGAGAGCAAACCGCCAATGATGAAAGGCGTGCCATCAGCCACGCGCACATAGGTCTCGACCAATCGGTTGTCCACGATAGGCGAAAACTCGATTCCCTGTCCCGCTCCCGCCTCTAATCGCGCAGCTGACTCCGTGGAAATAGAGCTGATAATCGTCTCAATCTGCATGGTGACTTCTGTATTTTCACGATCGATACGCGGTCGCAAGTTGAGCACGATGCCGACGGGAAAGTACTCGATCCCCTTGGCTACAGAGGACGTCGTTGCCGTCGTGCGCGCAATGGGAATTTGTCTACCCACCTGAATGCGCGCCTGTCGATCATTCAGCACCAACACGGAAGGACTCGAAAGGACTTCTGCGTCTCCGCGTTCAGCCAGCGCTTCTATCGAAGCGCGAAAGTTCATAAAATCGCCAAACCCATCGCGAGAAAATATGAAGGAGCCTAATCGCTTACCCGAAAAGATCGAAGAGCGTTCAAACGAAGCCTGACCGCTTCCCCGCGATCCGCTCCACTCAACGCCGAGATCCTGTAGTTTACTGGTATTCACTTCGATGACCAGTGCCTCAATAACGATCTGCTGGGCCGGCACGTCGATGTGAGCCTGCAGCAGGTTGACTAACTCCTCAAGCGGTTCGAGATCGTAGCGATCATACACCAGCAGCAGGCGCTCTTCTGGCGCGCCGGTCGTCGTGTTATGCAAATGAGAGCCACCGAGCTGAGGCGCTCCATCCGTGCCGCTCTTGCGGGTGGAAGAAGACTTGCTCTTAGCGAGCGGATCGCCCTCAAGCAAGCTCGTTTTGGACGCATTCGCAACCTTCACCACCCAAGGTAGCTTCACGCTCTTATCCTGCACGAGCTCAAAGATCTTCTCGTATCGATTGGACTTACTCGACTTCTCCTCAAATTCAATCGTGTGATATCCCAGCGCCTTGAGCAGGGCCAGCGCGCGATCTGCTTCAATATGCCCGAGGCGGAACATCTCGTAGGCCAATTCTGCTTGGCTATTGCGCGTTGGCTTACTCTGCTTGAGCAGCGACAGAAAGCTGCGGTGCATACTAGATAACTCGGGATTACTCAAGCGTGATTTGCCCCGGACTCGATGCCCTTTCAAAGCAAATTCGTAGCCACCGCTCACCCCGTTGATAATGGCTAACTCCACCACGTATTGCTCGGTACCTCCAATGCCAGAAACCGAACGCCGATAGAGTCGATTCTCAACTACGCCTTTGCGTCCATCTAGCGCACCGGGCTCCGACGTGTGGACATAACCCAACGGCAGCAACACGCGTAAATCGGCCGCATCAAGCACCTGTCTCGTCCGGACTATAGACCGGTGAGGTGAGTCGGCAAAGAGGACTTCATCTTGAGCCCATGCGGCTGTAGCCCATAGAACCAGACAGACGATTAGGTAGTTCATGTATATGCACCTTGTAGAGTATATTGCCCATCTTACGAGTGGATAGCGCACCTGTCAAGCAAACTTAGGCAGGGTCCATATAGCCTGCCAGTCTGAGTGGAAAAAACAGCCAGATGCACGCATACAAAAAGGCGGCAACCCGCTATGGATGCCGCCTCACTTACACCAAAATCGCGCGTTCAGCTCTCTTTAACAGCGGCCACTAGATCGAGCACTGCTTCTTTTGCACTGCCGAAGAACATGAGCGAATTATCGGCAGCGAAAAGTGGATTAGGTATACCGGCAAAACCGGGACTCAGCGAGCGCTTGACCACTACGACCGTGCGCGCCTTGTCGACATCGAGAATGGGCATGCCGGCGATGGGACCCGAATCTGCCTGACGCGCTAGGGGATTAACTACGTCGTTGGCGCCAATCACTAAGACCACATCGGTCTGCTGGAATGAAGGATTGATCACGTCCATTTCGACGAGCTTTTCGTAGGGCACTTCCGCTTCGGCCAACAGCACGTTCATATGCCCCGGCATGCGGCCCGCCACCGGATGAATGGCGTACTCCACGTCTATACCTCGGGTCTCTAGTTCATTGGCCAAATCACGCACAGCATGCTGTGCCTGTGCCACGGCCATTCCATAGCCAGGCACGATCACGACGCGGCGCGCCGTATCAAACAGCATGGCAACCTCATCGGCTGAAGTCGACTTGACCTTACCGGCGTAGACCTCCTCGTCGCTACCTACATCCGTCGCCGCATCGCCGACGCCGCCAAAAAATACGTTGCCCAACGAGCGGTTCATCGCCTTGCACATGATCTGGGTCAGAATCAGACCGGAAGCACCAACGAGCGAACCTGCGATAATGAGTATATTGTTGCCAAGGACAAAGCCCGTAGCGGCCGCCGCTAGGCCAGAGCAAGAGTTTAAAAAGGCAATGACAACGGGCATATCTGCGCCGCCAATCGGCACGACGAGAAAAATACCCAGCAGTGCGGCAAGCGCGACGGCCAGCCAATAGGCCTCGTAGCTGCCAGGCTCTATCACCAACCATGCCGAAGCGCCTAAGCACCCTAGGCTCAGCAGTACGTTGAGCATTTTAATCGCACCGCCAGACCAACTTTTCTTGACGAATTCGGCCAGCTTGAGAAAGGCAATAAGGCTGCCAAAAAAGGTAACTGCACCAATAATACCCGATGCCGCTGTAGAAATCGTAAACCGCACCGAGGATGCGCCTAGGTCTGTCGCTTCGAAAAGGGCAGCACCAGCCACAAGCACGGAGGCGATCCCCCCAAAACCATTGAAAACAGCGACCAGTTCGGGCATCGAAGTCATGGGTATGCGCGCTGCAAAGGCCGAACCGATCAGCGCACCGATTACAATTCCAGCAAGGATATACTCGAACGTGACCACGCGCTGATCTAGCAGCGTAACGACAACGGCCAGCAGCATAGCCAGCGCACCCAAGAGATTACCACGTACAGCCGTCCGTGGATGCGTCAATCCCTTGAGTCCGAGAATAAACAGCACAGAAGCAACCAAATAGGCGAAGTTAATCAACGTCAGTTGCATAGCTTAGTCTCGCCTTTTGAACATGCCCAACATCCGGTGTGTAACCATAAAACCACCTACCGCATTGACTGTGGCAAAGACCACCGCTGCCATTCCCAACCACGTGGCAAGCTCGGAGTGCTCAGAGCCAGCCGAAAGCAGGGCCCCCACCAACGTAATGCCCGATATCGCATTGGAACCCGACATGAGGGGCGTATGTAGAGTGGGCGGTATTTTCGTTATAATTTCGAATCCAACAAATACAGCCAGCACAAAAACGGTCAATGCGGCGACAAGCGCTTCCATCAGTCCTCCTTGGCGACGTTTTCAAGCAGGCGCGGATGCACAATTTCTCCACCGCGTGCAACGAGCGTCGAGCTAGTGATTTCATCTTCCATATCGCATTGGATCCCCTCATCAGCATCGTATAAATGCTTGAGAAACGTCGCAATATTGTGCGAGTACATCTGACTGGCATGATAGGGTACTGTGGCGGGCAAGTTGAGCGGTGCAAGAATTTGTACGCCGCCTTCAACAACGGTCTCTCCGGCCTTACTTAGTGCGCAGTTGCCTCCTCGCTCGGCAGCCAGATCTACAATAATCGATCCCATAGACATAGCCCGCACCGCCTCTTCTGTGATAAGCAGAGGAGATGGTTTTCCGGGAATCGCAGCCGTCGAAATCACAACGTCGTTTTCGGCCACCACCTTACCTAACTCGGTGCGCTGGCGGTCGTAAAACGATTCATCCTGCGCCTTGGCATATCCACCCGAATCCTCGGAGTCACCCGCATCAATATCTAGCTCAACAAACTGAGCGCCGAGACTTTCTATCTGCTCGCGCACTGCAGCACGCACGTCGTAGGCCTGCACCGTGGCGCCTAGGCGACGCGCTGTCGCAATCGCCTGTAAACCGGCCACGCCGGCACCGATGACAAGCACTCGAGCGGGCGTCACCGTTCCCGCTGCCGTCATTAATAGAGGGAACATCCGCGGCAGATGCTCTGCGGCCAACAGCACCGCTTTGTAGCCGGCCACGGTGGCCATAGAAGAGAGTATGTCCATGCTCTGAGCACGCGTGATACGCGGCATGAGCTCCATGGCGTAGAGCGTTACCCCTCGGTCGGCCAGGTCGACCAGCGGCGCTAGGTCGCCCAACGGTTCGGCTGCACCGATAAGGATTTGACCCGCTCGCATATAGTCGAGATCAACGCGGCCAGCATCTGGGTTCGCACCCAGCGTCCGCACCTGCAGAATCACGTCAGCGCGCGCAAATAAGTCAGCGCGCGCCTCTACGACTTCCGCTCCACGTTCGAGATAGTCGCTATCGGGAAAACCAGCGACTGTGCCGGCTCCACGCTCGACTAAGACGGTTAATCCCAAACCGGTCAGACCCGCTGCGGCTTCTGGCACCAAGGCGACGCGATGTTCGCCTGGACACGTTTCTTTGGTAATTCCAACAATCATGGGCAATAGTGTTGTCCTCAGGTGTTGTCAGCGCATGCACACTCTTTAGTTCGGCATGCCGATAGTGCGACGGACTCGTCTAATATAGGTTGCCCCCGTAGCAGATACAACGCACATGAGCCGGCGCGTTTAGAGCACGTAAAAAAACGCAGCGCCACCCACCTAGAATGGGTTGGCGCTGCGTTTGCAACAGAAACGACAGCTCGTTTAGTAGGTCACCCGTTTGTCGTGATATTTCTTGAGCTGGCCCTCAACTTTACTCTCGCCTTCGGCGATGGCCTTGTAGAGGTTGTAGCCCGTTCCAGTCGCAGTTAATGTCTGCCGAGGGACGTTGACGATAAACTCCGCTCGATACCCCCGCTTGTCCCTGTCTATGATGACTCCGCAATCGACGATTCTATCGCAGTATCTCTCTAACTTGCCGCATGACCGAGCTATACGGTCTTTCGTCTCTGTAGACACTTTTTCGTGACGCACGCTAATCCTGGGCAACATCGCCTTCTCCTTTCGCATCGAACAGGTTTGTTTACTAACGATTCCTACGAGACAGACGCATTCCTCCTTTTATCACGACGTTTTACCCACATTGTCCGAATTGCTCCTGTGAGCCATCGAACGCCTCATGTAATCGTCCAGCAGTTCAACTCCAAATTCGGCGATCAAATCAGCACTACTGCGCTCTTCGCTCTCGCTACTTATGAGCACTGAGCCCAGGTGACCGGGGTCGAAAACAGACACTTCTGCACCATAGCGCGCGCGCATGGCGCGCAGCTTGTCCCAGTTAAAATCGAGGTGGGCAACCTGACAGTCGAGATTGACTTCTGCTACGGCGAAATCAAAGTAGTTTGTCGTGCTAGCTAATTCGTGTCCCACAGGGGATACAATAGCGCTGGGCAGTCCACAGATGGCCGTCGCCAAATGTGCCCGACACGCATAAGCCCAGTAGGCCTGCATGAGCCCCCCGTGATACATAGAGGGGAAAAGCAGCAAGTCGGGTCGCGCCTGTTCGTAGCGTTGGCGAATTTCAGAAAAGTTCAGATCAAAGCAGATCGCGGCCCCGACTCGGCCGAAATCGCACTCTATGAGCGGGGCATCTGCTCCGCACAGGATTCCTGCATCTGTCGTCTCGGTAATAACGGGGAAATTCTTGTCGTAGATCCCCGCTATCTCGCCGTTGCGGTCGAGCATTTGCAGGGAATTGCGCCAGCTTCCATCGGCCATTTCTCGCACGGCCGCATAGGTAATATAGCAGCGGTGTTCCCGGGCCATTTTAGCAAAGAAGTCGCGTATGCGATCACCGCGATAGCGGTAATAGGTGCGTCGTTCCTCCGGAGAATGGGCCGGATAGCGATCGCAGCATTCTGGAACAACGACCAGGTCGGGCTCGTCGGGCCACACCTGTTCAAAACGATTGTTCCAATGGGCCATCATAGCCTCTACAGCCGACTGACCGGTGCCGGGATTACCCGTCTTAGCCTTCGCACCAATCGTTGCAATCTTAATTTTATTCGCCATGATATAACCCCGCTGTGCTGCCTTTGAATACAAGGCGCGATTTTAGTCCGACCATCGAACGGCCAGCGCGATGCCGATTTTAAGACGCCGCAGTCACTACGTAAAGTTCCCCTACGTAGATCTGCTGCTTACCCAGCCATCTATAAGTGAAGAATAGGGACGTCCGAATAAGCGGTGCAAGCGCTTCACAAGATGAGGTTGGTCTCGAAGGCGGTCAGTGGCCCCCGGACAAGGGCCCCACAAAAAAAGCGACCGAGTGCATATATTCACTCGGTCGCTTTTTATCTAACTGTGTTGCAGTGCGTATCTAACGATCGGACATCGGCACATATCCGCGCTCCGTAGCACCCGTGTATACCTGACGGGGACGACTGATCTTGGTGAACTTGCTCTCTTCGTACCACTGAGCAATCCACCCTGGCATGCGGCCAATCGCAAACATCACGGTAAACATTTCCTTTGGTATGCCTATCGCCCGCAGGATAACGCCGCTGTAAAAATCGACGTTGGGATACAGTTTGCGCGATACAAAATAATCGTCTTCAAGGGCAGCCGCCTCTAGTTCCTCGGCCATGGACAGCATGGGGTCATCGATGCTGAGCTTTGCCAACATGTCGTTGCAGATGCTCTTAATGATCTTCGCACGTGGGTCAAAGTTCTTGTAGACACGGTGACCAAACCCCATCAGACGGATGCCATTCTTCTTGTCTTTGATCTGACCGACAAAATCTTTCACCGACAGTCCTTCATCGAGCATGCTGTCGAGCATATCCACTACGGCCACATTCGCACCACCGTGCAGCGGCCCCCACAGCGCAGAGACCCCTGCTGCCACCGATGCAAATAGGTTTGCCTCACTGCTTCCGACCATGCGTACGGTGGACGTCGAACAGTTTTGCTCGTGATCGGCGTGCAGCAACAAAATCGTGTCCAGAGCACGCACGATCACCGGATCGGGGTCATAGTCATTGTACGGATCGCTGAACATCATGTGTAAAAAGTTAGCGCTGTACTTTTTGTCGGGATGTGGGTAGGTGATGTTATAGCCCAGCGCGTGTCGATGGGAAAAAGCTGCGATGGTGCGCACTTTGGCCATGATGCGCGCTACGGCCTCTTGAAAGAAATTATCATCCGTGATCTCGAGAAGCTGCGGGTGAAAACAGCTCAGGGCATTGAGCACGGAAGACAGTACTGCCATAGGCGGCGATTTCGGGGGAAAAAAGTCGAAGTGACGGCGAATGCCTTCGTGCAGCATTTGATGGCCCGTCAGCAGATCGCTAAAGCTCTGTAGCTGCTCTTGAGTGGGAAGCTCGCCCCAAATGAGCAGGTAAGCCGTCTCGATAAAGGAGCTTTTTTCCGCCAGTTCTTCAATCGGGTAGCCGCGGTAGCGCAGGATGCCCTTTTCGCCATCGATAAACGTTATATCGCTCTTGCACGAACCGGTATTTCCATAGCCCTGATCCAGCGTGATATATCCCGTCTCTGCGCGCAATTTCGAAACGTCAATCGCCCGCTCCCCTTCTGATCCCACAATAATAGGTAGCTCGACGCTTTTGCCGTCAACTTGTAGTTTCGCTGTATCGGTCATAGCCGGTTCTCCTTTTCTTCAGCAGGCACCTCAACGGAGG
>CALDFW010000187.1 GCA_937942165.1 uncultured bacterium
GGCGAGTTTGGCATCACGTGGAGAGAGCAGGCCGGACTGGGCGCTATTGAGCATATGAAACGCCACCTGATCGGCTTGGATCCCCTAAACATAGAGTGGATCTGGCAGCTGCTTTTTCGCGGCGACTTCTTCCCCGGTGGACGCATTAACAGCGCGGCTATCTCGGCAATCGACATCGCCCTATGGGATATCAAAGGCAAGGCGTTAAACCAGCCGGTGTATATGCTCCTCGGAGGACGCATGCGCGACAAGGTAGTATGCTATAAGGGCATTGGCGGACGCACACCGGCCGATTCTGCGCGCTCAGCCCGACAGCGAGTTGATCAAGGCTGGCAGTTTTTGCGCCTCTCCGTCGTGGACCGCGAGGGGATCCTCGAGCCGCGCACTGCCGTGCGAGACAGCGTAGCTCACTTTGACGCCGTCCGTGAGGAAGTCGGCCCAGAGATAGAGATTGTCATCGACTACCACACGCGCCTCGATCCGCCCGATGCAATCAAGCTAGGGCGCGAACTCGAGCCGTACGACCCTTTCTTCCTGGAAGACCTACTACGCTGTGAAAACCCGCAAACGTATAGGCAAATTCGCCAGCACGTCTCCGCTCCGCTGGCCGTCGGCGAACACTATGCAACCAAGTGGGAATTCCGCCAGATGATCGAAGAGGAACTGCTCGACTATGCGCGCATTGATCTGTGCATCGTCGGTGGCCTCACAGAAGCGCGCAAGATCGCCAACTGGTGCGAAACGCACTACATAAAAATCGTGCCACACAATCCACTGGGCCCCGTGTCGGCTGCCGCATGCTTACATCTAGATCTGGCCTGTGACAACTTTGCCGTGCAGGAAGCGGGGCTTGTCGGCGATCCAGTAATGGAAGACCTATTCCCCCTGCAGGTGCCCTATGAAAATGGGTATCTGCTACCGCCGCAGTCCCCCGGCTTGGGAATTGAATTTAACGAAGAGGTGGCGCAAGCGAGCTACGGATTTCAGTGGCAAAACGGTCCACAGCTTCGTCGAAAAGACGGATCATTCACCAATTGGTAAACCGCATTTAGACGCGTATTCCAACTTATCAAACCAGGTTTTATGTCTGATAAAAAACAGCTAATCCAACCGCGAACCCTAAAGGGTTTTCGAGATTTTCCACCCGCTTTGGCCATGCCGCGCGAACAGATGATCGACGCGGCAAAGGCCGTCTTTCGCTCGTACGGCTTTGCCCCAATTGATACACCTGCACTCGAATACAGCGAGATCCTCACGGGCAAAGGCGGTGAGGAGAGCGACAAGCAAATGTACCGCTTTACCGACCACGGCGGACGCGATGTAGCCCTGCGCTTTGATCTGACGGTGCCCTTTGCTCGCTTTGCCGCGCAGCACGCCCAGCAGCTCGGCCTTCCCTTTAAGCGCTATCACGTCGGGCCCGTGTGGCGAGGGGAGAATACCCAGAAAGGTCGCTATCGCGAGTTTTACCAGTGCGACTTTGACACCATCGGCACGGATTCCAATACGTCGGATATAGAGACGGCCCTAATCATACACGACATTCTCGCGGCGCTGGGCTTTGAACGGTTTAAAATACACGTCAACAATCGCAAGATACTAAGCGGCCTATTAGAAACGCTCGGTTTGAGCGAGCAGGCCACGCCGGTGCTGCGCGCACTAGATAAACTGGCCAAGATCGGCGCAGACAAGGTGGCCGCAGAAATGGCCTCCGCCGGACTTTCTGACGCGCAAGCAGCGCACATCCTTCAGGCAGTGCAGACCGAAGGCAGTAACCGCGCAGTCCTCGACCAACTGGGCCAACAGCTATCAGCGAGTGAGCGGGCCATGGAAGGGGTAGCCGACCTGCGCCAGCTCGCCGACGCATTTGAAGCCGCGCGTATCCCTGAAGATCGCCTACGCGTCGACGTGTCCGTTGCGCGCGGCCTCGACTACTACACGGGGACCGTATACGAGACGCTACTAGACGATCTACCGGGCATCGGATCTATATGCAGCGGTGGCCGCTATGACAACCTAGCGGCACTCTACACTAAACAGCATCTGCCCGGCGTCGGCGCTTCGCTCGGCCTAGATCGCCTGCTCGCGGCCATGGAAGAGCTCGGACTAATCGCGCAAACAAACACGCCGGCGCAGCTATTCATCGTGCAGTTCACACCCGATGCTCTGGGTTCATATATCGCTCTGTCGCGGCGCCTCAGAGCCTCCGGCTTTGCCACAGAAGTTTCCGCCGAAGCAAAGGGCATGGGCAAACAGCTCAAATACGCCGATCGCAAGGGGTTCCGCTTCGCCCTTATCGGCGGCCCGGACGAACTAGAGCGCGGGGTATGGCAGGTCAAAGACCTGCGCGGCGAGGGGAACGCAGAAATAGCCGAAGACGATTTGGTCGACCATCTGCGCTCCATGCTTTAGAAGGACTCAGGCCGTGCAGGCGCAGCCAACCCAACTGCACGTAATCATATAGGGGACCTAATACATGGCTCTGTTAAGCTGGAACTTTCACTCGCACACCCTCGGCATAAGCGCCAGCGCAAACGTAATTCTGCCCCAGGCTGCCGTCGAAAAGGGCGAGAAGCTGCCGGTCTTGTACCTGCTACACGGCCTGAGCGACGATCACACCAACTGGCAGCGGCGCACGTCTATAGAGCGCTATGCCGATCCGCTCGGCTTGGCCGTCGTAATGCCTGCCGTCAACCGCAGTTTCTACGCGAATATGGCACACGGTCCGCGCTATTGGGATTTTATTAGCGAAGAGCTTCCACAGCTAGCGC
>CALDFW010000188.1 GCA_937942165.1 uncultured bacterium
GCCAGATCGCGAACCATGCGGGCCATGCGGTCAAAAGTAGAGCGAATGGGAACCATGCGCATCGACATAGCGATTTCCTGTAGGTCTGTAGAAATCTTCATCAACTGCGAAATGTCTTTTGTCAGTTTCTGATTTTCCGTCGATACTACATCGGGGTTTTGGCTGACTTGGGTTTGTGCAATAACCAATTCCCCCACGACGTTTACGAGCGAATCGAGTTTGTCCGTTCCGACGCGCACGTGCTGGTCTTTATTTTTGCTGGTCTGTGCCGCCTTGTCGGGAGCGTCAGTTGGTGGAGTCTCTGCCATGCCGGCTGCTGACGAGGTCGAAGCAGGTTGGACCGGGACCTCCTTGTTGGTCACTACAGAGGTGACTTTTGCGACAAAAGCCGAGACGTCACGCGGCATAATGGATCCAGAAGGGAGCTGTTGCTCAACGTGCTCTAGCAGCTCTTTGAGTAAGTCAACAGATTCTAATACGACGTCTGTTATTGCCTGATTGAGTACTAGCTGTTTTTTTCGCGCGGAGTCTAAAACGTCTTCAACTGCATGTGACAACTGCGTAACGTCGGTCAGGTTGAGGAAGCCTGCAGCTCCCTTGATCGTATGGAACGCGCGAAAGATGGTATTGAGGAGTTCGTCGTCTTCTGGGTTGCTCTCAAGTAATAGAAGAGCGTTTTCTGCATTGTGTAAATGTTCGTCTGCTTCGGAAGAAAAGTCCGCAAAGATATCACTGTCGACTTCGATCTCCATGAGTTCAACCGGTTCATGGATAGACTCTTGTGCTTGAGGTGGAGCTTCCTCGAGAAACTGTGCGTCGGCGCCGGCGCCGGCCAGAGCGTCGTCGGCAATCAGCATGGCTTCCGGAGTTAGGTCTGTCGCTGCGGAAGAGGAGTGGACGTCAAGGTCTATGTCTCTGATCTCGCCTAAGGCCAGAATCTGTTCGAAGGTTGTCGCATCTTCTATTGTCTCTTTACCGTTGGTCTCGAAGCCGTATCGGAGGGTGTCGAGCATGGGACAGCCGAGTGCAAGTAGATCCATAGCCTCTTCAACGGCACACTCTTCCAAGATGAGCTTTTCAAGAATTTGGCCCATAGCTGTAGCTAGCAAAGCGGTACGGGGCGTTTCGTCTCTCAGGTCGTCAGCCAGGACTTCTAGGTCGCCGCTAAGGACCCCCAACGTGCTCAGATCGTTTATGTTGAGCTCTTCAAAACCGCGTTGAATCAAGCTGATAGATTGGCGCGTTGGGCTTGTTGGTGCTTCCTCTTGATCGGTATCGCGCTTTTCTTCCCCATTTTTAGCAGAGTCGAGTTCAACGTCAGGTTCGTCGTTTGATTCAAGTTCAGCTTCTGGGGATTGGGGCTGTACTAGCTCGAGGGACAGCTTTTCTAAGCGCTGTTTAAAAGGGGTCGTTTGAGGTCTACTGTACGCCTCCCCCTGCAGCGCTGAATGCACGCTTTCTATGAGGCTGCGCAGTAGGTCAATTGATTCTATACCTAATTCGCTTATGGCGGCCTGCATCTCGACCCTTCCAGAGCGCACGTTGTCGAGAATAGTCTCGACAACGTGCGTAAGCTCGATCACCTCGGTGAGGTTGGCATAGCTCGCAGCGCCTTTGAGTGTGTGGTACGCTCGAAAGAGCGTATCAATTTGCGAGGTGTCTTCCGGCTGTGCCTCAAGTGAGAGCCAGATTACTTCTGCCGCGGCTATGTGTTCTTTCGCTTCTTCCGTAAAATATCCAAACGCGTAGGGGTCTATGGCGCGGATATCAATTTCCGAGTCCCCTTCTAATAGCGCAGCTGCAGCGTCTTCTTCGCGTTGCGGATCTGGCGGTGAGGTCACCTCTTCGACCTCTTGTGAAACCAGTTCGACGATTCGGTCATAAAGCGATGGATCATCAACTTGGGTCGAGCCGCGCTCATTGTTGGCATAGAGTCGCTGGAGCAGCGCAATGCCGTCCGCTAGCACGTCCATTGACTCCGGAGATGTTGCGATTTCCTCGGCGAGGTTTTGCAGCCCGAGCGCTAGGCGTGCGCTCTGTGGATATTCTTCCAGTAGGGGGAGTAAGTTGGCGATCCCTCTGCCCAGAGCCTGTGAACTGCTCTGTGGATCCGCATCGGCAATCATTACGACGCCGGCTAGCTGCTCAATGGCGATTTGCGTTGGGTTCATGAAATGCGGGTTCTGTTGATGGCGCGCGTGTCCATACACGTGGTCGATATTATTGGGACCAGAACGGTTGAATCGATCGGCCCACTTATATAAAGCATATATCGGCTGGTTTTCAAATAAGTTAATTTTACGTTGAAGAAATATTTCTACGTTCAACTTTTGAAGGAGAAATTATTTTCCTTAATCAGTTTAAGTTGCAGATTATGTACGCTGCGCTTAGCCGCGTTGAAGCATGAAACACTCGATGTTGACCGGTGATTGCTAAATGGAGATAGCGCCTTGAATGTAGAGCATTGGGACGCTGTTGTACTCGGCTGTGGAGGTATGGGAAGCGCGACGCTGTATCACCTAGCCGGACGCGGCGCTCGCGTATGTGCCGTGGATCCCTTCCAACCTGGACATGATAAGGGATCGTCTCACGGAGAGACGCGGATTATTCGCAAAGCCTATTTGGAACACCCCAGCTATGTGCCGCTCTTAGACCGAGCATATACTCTATGGGACCGACTGACAGAAGAAAGTGGTCGAGATCTATTTGTGCGCTGTGGACTGTTGGCTATGGGAGATCGTGATTCGCGCGTTATGCAGGGGCAAGCTGCCTGTTATGCAGTCTGTGATTTGCCTCACGAAGTGCTAGATGAGGGCGAAATACGAAAACGCTACCCCCATTTGGGAATTGGTCGGGATTGGGGCGCGTACTACGATCCGCTGGGAGGATTCTTGCGCGTTGAAGAATGCGTTCGTCAACACGCGCAGGGAGCGCAAGAGCGAGGAGCAACGCTCTATGTGGGGGAGTCGATGCGCCGATGGTCTATCGACGGGCAGGGGGTGCGCATTGAAACTGATAGACGCACGCTGCAAGCCGATCGGATCGTATTGACTATGGGGCCTTGGGCCGTTGCTCAACTGAGAGCACTTGGCGTTGACGCACGCGTAGTGCGCAAGGTGCTGTTTTGGTATGATGGTGTTGGAATACAGTCGTACGGACTAGATTCTCTTCCCTGTTTTCTCGTGGGGCCCGAGAAAGGCGAAGATACGTTCTATGGATTTCCCTCTATTGATAGCCGGGGCGTAAAAGTGGCCGAGCACAATATTTTTTTGGACGATCGGGTCGATGAGCCCAAAGAACTCAACCGCGCGTTGACCGCCAGCGATGAGCCGGTTGTTCGCCAATTTGTCGACGCTTTCTTCCCGCAGCTAGAGGCTCGGCGCACGCACCATGCTGTCTGTATGTATACTATGACGCCAGACGAACACTTCGTAGTCGATGTGCATCCGGAGCATCCTCAGGTCATTCTTGCAGCCGGCTTTTCCGGTCACGGATTTAAGTTTGCTTCTGTGATGGGGGAGGTGCTGTCGGATCTAGCGCTAGAGGGCAAGACTGAGCAGCCCATTGATTTTCTGCGATTGCACCGTTTCCAAAGAGGAGCGATATAAAATGAATCTAGCGTTGCGCGATCGAGTTGCGCTCGTAACGGGTGCCAGTCGAGGTATCGGCTTAGCCATAGCTCACTCCCTGCTCCAGGAGGGCGTGAAGCTGGGTATTTGTGCACGAGGAGAAGAGGGGCTAACGGAGGCGGCGCGGGAACTGCGCGCTGCTGGCGGAGAAATCTTTGCCCAAGCCTGCGACGTGCGGGAGCGCGAGGCAGTAGATGCCTTCGTACAAGGAGCAGCAGAGGCGCTCGGTGGTATCGACATTGTAGTCAACAACGTAGGAGGGTCAGCTGGGGGCAGGCTCTTGGATAGCAGTGATGACGAATGGGAAGAGACGTTCCAGCTCAATCTGTTTCACGCCGTGCGGACTACGCGCGCAGCGCTGCCCTATTTGCGCGCAGGCGGCGGCGGATCGGTCGTTATCATCACCTCAATATCGGGTGCTAAACCCGCTCCGCGCGCCCAGTATGGCTGTGCCAAGGCAGCTGAGAATTTTCTCGCCGGAGCTCTGGCGATTGAACTGGCCGAAAGCAACGTACGCGTTAACGCCGTGGCGCCGGGGTCTGTATTCTTTCCAGGAGGAGGGTGGCAGCGCTTTCGCGATGAGCGTCCGCAGGAATTCGAGGATTTTGTGCGAGGAGAGTTTCCAGCTGAACGCTTGGGATCGCCGCAAGAAGTAGCCGATGTAGTGACCTTCTTGGTGTCCAATCGCGCTCGTTGGATTAACGGAGCCGTCGTACCAGTAGATGGAGCGCAGGGGCGACCATCTGTTTTTTAAGTTGGATACATCGTATTAAACGAGGTTTTACCCCCACCAAATAGGCTGTAATTCTGCGTCTACCGTGCTGTGGTTGACGGCTCTTATTGGGGTAAATAACTTAAAAGCGCAGTAGAACTAAGTCGGCAAATATAGGTTCGGCAATAGGCCCAGATGGGGAGAGATGAGATGACCGATAGTGTGGAAGCAAACGTGAATGTGCATTCGCGTCCAAGCGAATTAAAGATTACTGATATGCGCGTGGTTAACCTGCGCGGTGCACCTTTCCGC
>CALDFW010000189.1 GCA_937942165.1 uncultured bacterium
ATTTCTTCAACCGCTTTCCATATGGCTCGATCTACCATGCTATCCCATGATGAAATCTATGGCCCCACGCACACCCCAAGCCGTGAGAAAGAGACCACTAGCTAAGTTGAGTATGAGCAACCCCATTCCCATCCGCAGCGGTTTGGGCAAAAAGGTCCGATCCGTCCAAACCATGAGCAAACACCACATACCGCAGGTTAGCACCCCACCAAAGATAGCGGCTGGCGTAACGATCTGGACCGGATTACCCCCAGACCACATAATTGCAATCCCCCCCAAACCACAGTAGGCAACTACCCACGGACGCAGCGAGCCAACAGACATGGAGCGCACTTTCTGCGAGATGGGACGGAAGCATTCGTGGGTCGTTCTCACATAGAGCTCGTACGCCGCCATAATCGTGCCAAAAAACGCGGTAAATACTCCAAATTGATACAGGTAAAGCAATGCGGGATGCAGAAGCACGAGAAAGTTAGCCTGCACAGAAAGGAGCTGCGTATCATCGGGGACGATCTGTTCCGGGCGCAGAACGGCAGCACCGAGAATCATAAACGCTATAGTGAAGATAACGACGCAACCAAAGGATACCGCCGAATCAATGAGCGGCGCGCGCAACCACTGCTTTCCCAGCGAAACATTCTCACCATCCGATGCAATCGAAACGCCCTCAGATCCGGCCGAACGGGATCGCCCCATCAGACCCCACGCTTTTTCTCTAAGCATGCCTATGTAGCCAAAGTAATCCTGCGACCCCCCACCGATAGCTCCCAGATAAGTCCCCAACTCCAACCAGGCTGAACGCCCTGCAATCGCGGGATACTTTAAGGCAATCCAACTTTCGTAGGCAGGCATTGTCGGGATAATCATGCCCATAAAGACGGCCAACCAGTCCGGCTGCGCCGCCGCCGCTGCCGTTAGAATCGACAAGAGCAGCACGCTCACCACGAGCGTCTGCACTTTTTCCAACGCGCCGTAGCTTTGGACCATGGTTATGGCAATCGCCAGTAAGGCAAAGGCGGTGCCCCACACTCTATCATCCCCCCAAACAGCCTGTCCCTCCGTTCCGATAATCCATACGACAAGCCCCCCCAACATCTTGGGCAGACCGGAAAGCCAAAGGGGAAAACACAGTACGGTCATAATGGCCAAAAGCCAGACGATCCATCCCTTCGGTCCGGGCAAATAGGCCCAGCGCTCTATGGGATGTTCGCCGGTCAGGGTCATATAGCGTGCAGCCGTGTACACTTGGACAAACTTCATCAGACCGCCGCCGACAAAACACCAGAGGAGCGCATAGCCAAAAACGGCCCCCCCGCGCGAAGCGAATACCGTCTCTCCGCTGCCAATCGTCACCGAGGCTATGATCGCTCCCGGTCCAAAAATGCGCATCATCGCGCCAAAACCGCGCGCTTTTAAATCCTCACTAAGTTCAGGATAGCGAAGAGCTTGGCTCATTTCCTTCTCCTTTTCCTAACGCTGAGGGACGTATGATACCGCCGCCTCGGGTGCTTGTCAAATATTCTGCAGTCCATCATATTTCCCCATTCCATAATCAAAACGGAGTAATTAATGCGTATCACTAAAGCCGTTGTTCCCGTCGCCGGCTTGGGCACGCGCCTACTGCCCACCACTAAGGCTATCCCCAAAGAAATGTTGCCCGTGGGGCGCCAACCCATTATCCACCACGTCGTCGAAGAGCTCATCCAAGCGGGTATAACAGATATCCTATTCGTCTCGAGCCGCAGCAAGAATGCGATAGAAAACCACTTTGATGATTATTCAGAGCTCATGATGCATCTGGAACGAGAGCGCAGTGCAATGGGCGAAGTCAGTCGCTTCGACTATCGCAAGCGCGGGGTCGAGTTTTTCTTTACGCGCCAGCAGGTTCCGCTCGGACAGACCAAACCTCTGGGAACGGGTGATGCAGTTGCAGCAGCGGAGAGTTTTACCGGCGACGCACCTTTTGTCGTAGCCTTCGGAGATAGCATCGTCCATTCACACGAATCACCCTCTCTACTTCAGCGGATGATTGCATCACATGAGAACTACCAATCTGCCTGCACAATCGCTACCTATACGGTACCCCAGGAACTAGTCCATCACTACGGCATAGTAGTACCCCATGTGGGAGAAGAATCACAAGAGGACTGCCGTCTAGCAGATATCTTGGAGAAACCGGCACCCGATCAGACGCCCAGTAGACTGGCGATCAGCGCGCGCTATCTCTTTTCTCCGGATATATTTCAACGCATTCACAGTATTCCTCCTGCCCCCAGTGGAGAAGTCTATCTGACGGATGCTATCGCCGCGCAAATAAGTGCCAATGCCATGGTCCGTGCTGTCTGCCTGCGCCCAGGCGAAGTGCGCTACGACATAGGAAACCATCGCGCCTACTTTAAGACGTTTATCGACTACGCACTAGCCGATCCAGAGTATGGCGCCGAGATGCGTTCCTACATGAAAGATCTTCTGAACGAGCTAAATTCGGGCTCGCTTGACAAAGGGTAGCGAGCCCGTACCTTAACCGAGTTATTACACATATACGGTACTTTTTTGTCCACTTATCCAACACATTCTGAACAAGGTGAATCATGAATTCGACAACGTGGAAAGAGACGTTAACCGGACAGATAGATGGCGATATGTCCGAAGAGATAGATATCTTTGAGACGCAGATCCATCTGCGTAAACAGGGAAAAATAGAAGAGAAACTCTTCGCTGAAACGCGACTCCGTCGCGGCGCCTATGGCCAGCGCTACGACAATGGTCAGCGCTACGACGGTTCAAAAAACCAGCAACTCCGCTTTCCCGACGTGCCTACAAAAGGACCAGACACTGCATGGGACGCGCCCGGAATGATGCGTATTAAGATCCCCTTCGGCGGTCTTAGCACCGAACAGATGGTCGTCCTGGCCGACTTAGCCGAAGAGTATTCAGACGAGATTCTCCACATAACCACGCGGCAAGACATACAGCTACACTACGTCCATATAGACGACACGCCAGACCTGATGCGCCGCCTCGGCGCCGTCGGTATCACTACGCGGGAGGCCTGCGGCAATTCCGTGCGCAATATCACCGCCTGCCCGCTATCCGGGGTCTGCCATACTGAACTATTCGACGTAACGCCCTACGCCCAAGCAACCATGCGTTTTCTGCTCGGGCACGAAGACTGTCAGGATTTCGGTCGAAAGTTTAAAATTGCCTTTTCCGGCTGCCGCCACGAAGCCTGCGGCTTGGCAAATATGCACGATATGGGGGCGGTGGCCGCCGTGCGCGAGATAGACGGAAAGCAAGTGCGCGGCTTTGAGCTCTACGTAGGGGGCGGCTTGGGAGCAGTACCCCATCAAGCACAGCTATTTAGCGAGTTTCTACCCGAAGAGGAGCTGCTCCCAACTTCTCAAGCCATCGCACGCGTATTCGCACGACTCGGCGAGAAGCGCAACCGCAACCGCGCTCGGATCAAATTCCTCATCGCTAAGTTAGGCATAGAAGAGTTTTGTCGACTCGTAGAAGAAGAGCGGAAGATCCTGCCCGAAGATCCGCGCTGGACAGAGTATCTACAGGATCTCCACGCGTACGATGAGACGGCACTGAAGGATGCCCAACCGCTCAACGGCGCTGCGCAAGACAGCGATTTTACCGAGTGGAAACGCACCAACGTATACGCTCAGCGTCAGGCGGGCTACAGCGTGGCAACCATTGCTCTACCCCTTGGGGATCTCACCTCTAGGCAAACGCGCAAACTCGTGTCCATATGTGAGCGATATGTAAAAGACACCGTGCGCACCACGGTGGAACAAAACATCGTCCTTCGCTGGGTTAGCGATGCAGATTTACCTGCGCTATTTGCCGATTTGAAAAGCGCGGGACTCGCCCATAGCGGAGCAGGTACGATGGTCGATATTACCTCGTGCCCAGGCACAGACACTTGTAAGCTCGGCATCGCCTCTTCGCGCGGCTTAGCAGCCGAACTCCGCAAGCGCATTGCCACAAAAGGAGTGGAGCTCGACGAGGCGATAGAGGGCTTGCGCATCAAGATCAGCGGCTGCTTCAACTCATGCGGACAGCACCACGCAGCCGACATTGGATTCTACGGAAACAGCCGAAAGATAAACGGCATTACCGTCCCCCATTTCCAAGTAGTCCTGGGAGGTCAATGGCGTGAAAATGCCGGCTCTTTTGGCTTGGCCATGGGAGCCGTCCCGTCTAAAAACATACCCGACGTCGTGGAACGCCTCTCTCAGCGATTTATCGAGGAACGTCAGAAGGATGAGTCATTTCAGGACTATATTCAGCGCATGGGCAAACGCGATATCAAAGCTATGCTCGACGACTTAACGGTCGTGCCTGCGTTTGAAGAAAACTCATGGTACTATCAGGATTGGGGCGATACTCGCACGTTTACCATGGATGACTTAGGCGTAGGAGAATGCGCCGGAGAGGTCGTATCGGCAACCGTAATGGAAATAGCTGCCGCAGAGCGCGAAGTCTTTGAAGCCCAGGTGCACCTCGAAGACAGCGATATCGATAGCGCTGTAAGCGTCGCCTATCGCGCCATCGTGCGCTCAGCGCGAGCGCTCGTACGCGAGCAGTTTTACGACGTGGCAGATAACGCGGACGTCGTGGTTGGAGAATTCCGCACGCGTTTTTTCGAAAAGGAGCTATTTTCACCGCAGTTCGCCAACTACTTTTTCACGGCACACCAAGAAGGCACTCTAGGGTTAGATGCTTCCTCGGCACATCGGCGCATCGAAGAGGCACAGCTTTTCGTAGAAGGTGCCTACATCTGCTACGATAAAATAGCCGCGGAACTGGCCTAGGAGAAATGCACATGGAAAACTTACAGCGCATTAACGTCAAATTGTATCTGCAGGATCCTAGCAGCCTTTCGGGCGAAGCAGCCTTTCGCATTTTCAACGCTTGGATTGCAGAAAGCAGCGAAGAAGTGTTGGTAGACGTCGCCGACTATAGCCACGTTGGACATGGACCTATCACGCTTTTAATAGGACACGAGGCCAACTACAGCCTCGATAGCGACGAGGGTGAACTAGGCTTGCTCTACGCGCGAAAGCAACCGCAAGAGGGAGATCTGTCGAATCGACTTGTCGGGGCCATAAACGCTGCGTTGAGTGCCTGCAGACGCCTCGAGACGGCGCCCGAGCTAGAGCACGGCGTTTCTTTTCTAGGTAATCACCTTAAAATCACGGCCAACGATCGGCTCCACGCGCCCAATACCGAGGAGAGCGCGTTTGCACTCCGAGCCGCGCTCAATCCCATCTTGGACAAGCTATTTGCAGGAGGCCAATACGCAGTAGATCGCGACGAGACAGACGGCGAGCGACTCAACCTGCGCGTGCGTTCAGAAAGCGATTTCACGACCGAAATGCTGCTGACCAACTTAGCCGATTAAAGTGGCTTGACAAAAGAACCGCCAGAGCTATCTTTGCGATTGATTGAGCTCTGAGAGCATAGAAATACCCCCTTAGGAGGAACCAATGGCCTACTATATTACCGAAACGTGCATTGACGTAAAAGACAAAGCCTGTGTTGATGTGTGTCCTGTCGACTGCATTCACCCAACCGATGGCGAGGGCGAGCCCATGCTCTACATCGACCCAGACGAATGCATTGACTGCGGCGCATGCGAGCCCGAATGTCCCGTAGAAGCAATTTTTGCAGAGGAAGACATGCCCGAAGATCAGGGTCGCTTTGTCGAGATTAACACAAAGTATTTTGAACTGCGCGACACCCCAGACGAATGGGTGAAGTGGAAGGCAGAGCACGCAGCCGACTTCGAGAAGAAAGGCTGAGTTCTCTCCCAACAAGTACATGAGCCGGGGCATCAGTGATGTCCCGGCTTTTTTGTGCTTGACGCCTCATCGCAGGTTGGAGTTATTTTGCACTTCCCAATCTCATAACGGAGTTGCAACAACATGGCGAAAAAGCCGTCCGGGTCTAAGCGCCCACCAAAAAAATCTGCAGCCAAGAAAAAGTCGAAAACCCAGCGAATGCCCTCTTTGCGCGCACCCGCTGATACCCTTTGGCTGATGTACCGCAAAATGAGCGAGATACGCCTTTTTGAAGAACAGGTCTGGGACGTGTACACGCGAGGTCTCATGCCCGGACTCGCCCATCTCTATATCGGGGAGGAGGCGGTTGCCGTTGGCACCTGCACGGCGCTTCGCGACGACGATTACATAACTAGCACCCATCGCGGACACGGCCACTGCCTGGCTAAAGGCGGCCAACTCGATCGCATGATGGCTGAAATTATGGGTAAGGAAGCCGGCTACTGCCGAGGCAAAGGAGGCTCAATGCATATCGCCGATATGTCGGTGGGCATCTTGGGGGCCAACGGCATCGTGGGCGGCGGTTTTGGCATCGCGACGGGCGCCGCGCTCTCTTCCAAGCTGCGCAATAGCGACCAGGTTTCCGTTTGCTTTTTTGGAGATGGTGCTTCCAACCAAGGCATTATGTTAGAAACCGTAAACATGGCCGCTGCCTGGGATTTGCCGGCTATATACATCTGCGAGAACAACCAGTATGGCGAACACACCCCATACCAAGCCGTAACGGGCGTTGAAGACATTGCCGACCGCGCCAAGGGCTTGGGACTCGAGGGTGTCATTGTCGACGGTTCAGACGTTCTTGCCATGTTTGACAGCGTTAACCAAGCCGTTGATAAGGCCCGCACGGGCGGAGGACCCACCCTCATAGAGGCCAAGACCTATCGCTTTCACGGACACCACGTCGGCGATGCACAAACGTACCGCACCCGCGATGAAGCCGAATGGTGGCGCACCAATAAGGACCCCATTAAGCTTCTCAGCGACTATATGGTTGATAATGGAGTAGCTAAACAAGAAGAGCTCGACGCCATTTACGAACAGGTTGAGCGAGAGGTGTTAAACGCAATCGAGTTCGGCAAGGATGCTCCGCTTCCCCCACCTGAACAAGCTTATGAGGATTTGTATGCCTGAACGTGAAATGCTCTTTCGCGAAGCCATCTCCGAGGCCATGCGCGAAGAAATGCAGCGCGATTCGTCTGTGTTTCTCATTGGCGAAGACGTCGGCCCTTCTGGCGGCATTTTTAAGTGCTGCGAAGGATTATTCGAACAGTTTGGCCCACAGCGGGTCTTAGACGCTCCAATAGCAGAAGCCGGATACATCGGCCTCAGCGTTGGCGCCGCGATGACGCAGATGCGTCCCATTGCCGAACTGATGTTTGGCGACTTCGCGCTCTTAGCCATGGACCAAATAGTCAATCAGGCAGCCAAGATTCGCTATATGACAGGCGGCCAGTGCAAGGTGCCGATGACTATTCGTCTCGCGATGGGTGCCGGACGCTCCTCTGCCGCACAGCACTCACAGAGCCTGCAGTCAATTTTTGCCCACGTGCCCGGTCTGAAGGTCGCTATGCCATCTACGCCGCGCGATGCTAAAGGGCTATTGAAGAGTGCCATTAGAGACGATAATCCGGTCCTATTTTTTGAAGACAAAATGATGTACAATGACAAGGGGGCTGTACCTGAGGAAGACGATTTTATCATCCCCTTTGGACAAGCTGAGGTAAAGCGCTCGGGCACGGATGCAACAATTGTTGCCACCTCGAGCATGGTCACCGTCGCTCTTGCCGCTGCAGACAAACTCGCAGAAGAAGGGTTGGACATTGAGGTTGTCGACCCGCGCACGCTCATGCCCCTCGACGAGGAAACCATCGTGTCCTCTGTTCGCAAAACGGGTTATGCCCTCGTTGTTGACGAAGCGCCGCAAAGCTACGGGGCAACCGCTGAGATCGCTGCGCGTATTGGTGAAAAAGCCTTTGATTACTTGGATGCACCCGTTATGCGCATTGGCGCCGCGGACCTGCCCATCCCCTTCAGCCCGCCTTTGGAATTTCCAACCATACCCGATGTTGAACGGGTCGTGCGCGCAATTAAAGACCAGCGAGGCAGCTAATGTCCAACCCCGTCTGCTTAGTAAGTGGCTCCAGCAGTGGCATTGGCGCGACAACGGTGGAACACTTTGCCCGCCATGGGTACGATGTGGTGGTCAATTACAACGCGGGCCGAGAGCGTGGTGAGGTCGTAGCCGATCGCATTCGCGCAGAATACGGCACAGAAGCGCTGTTATTAGGGGCGGATCTATCTCAGCCCGCAGCCGCTTTCGAGCTAGTAGACCAAACCTACGCGCATTTTGGTCGTCTCGATGTATGCATAAGCAATAGCGGTGTCGCCAACTACGTGCCAGACGAGGATGGCAACCTGCTGCGCTACCGTTTCAAAGATACGCCGATTGACCATCTCGACCGGGAGATGGAGCGAGTCCTCTCTCTCAATCTGATGGGGGCCTATCGCCTCGGCCAGCGCGCCCTACACTACATGGTGGAGCAAGCCGAAGCTGAGAGCAACCGCGGCGAAGCCATGCGACACCGCAGCATTTTATTTATAACGTCCATCTCCGATATCGCCCCTGAGTCAACCCGAATACCTTATGGAGTCAGCAAATCGGGTCTCAACCACGCGGTGCTGGGGGCGGCACTCGACGGGGGGCCGTTTAACATCACGGTTAACAGCCTGCGGCCAGGCGTGGTAGACACGCCACTTACCGCTCGTCCTTCCGGTATCCACGATCCCGCAGACGGCCATGAATATACCGTGGCCGAAACCTATGGCCTAATGGCCGAAGGCGGTTCACAGCCCATACGCCGTATAGGGACGCCCGAGGATATTGCTCAAGCAGCGTACGCCTTTAGTCACATTCCCTATATGACGGGACAGTTTGTCGCCGTTGATGGGGGCCTTACCCTAGCGGGCTCCTTTGCCAACCGAGACGTCTTCCTGCAAGAAGGTCTTCGCCTCAGAGAGCAGAAATAGCGCGCATACACAAAGTACATTAGACACAAAAAAAGCCGCTGGTGCCCGATGGCACCAGCGGCTTTTCTCTTTATGTATAGCGACTCAGTGCTCCTTGATACTTCCGACTTGAATCTCAATCTCTTCACGGTTGGCCACGCGCTCTAATAAACCATCGCGAATCCACGCCATCCGGTCAGCCGCGGTGAGCATCTTATCGTCATGGGTCACCGTAATAATCGTCGTGCCCATCTCATCCTGCAATTTGCGCATGTAGTTAATGATCTCTTGGCCCGTATTGCTGTCTAAGTTCCCAGTCGGCTCATCGGCAAGGATGATTCTCGGCTTGTTGACAAAGGCACGTGCAATAGCCACGCGCTGCTGCTGCCCACCAGAGAGTTCTGAAGGAATATGATGTGCGCGTTCGCCCAAGCCGACAATCTTCAGACATTCCATTGCCCGCTCTTCGCCTTCTTCTGTGCTGAGGCCTGCAAAAACAGTGGGCAATGCCACGTTCATGAGCGCACTCATTACGGGAAGCAGGTTGTACGTCTGAAAGATATAACCCAACTCAAAGCAGCGGACAGCCGCCAGCTGCTGCGGGCTCAGGGAGGCCAAATTAATTCCATCGATCCGCACCTCACCTCCCGTGGGCGTCTGCAGCGCGCCGATCATATTGAACAGCGTGCTTTTACCTGAGCCAGACGGTCCCATGATAGCGAAAAATTCGTTTTCATACACCTGAACAGACAAACCGCGCAGCGCGTGAACATGAGTCGACTCGTCGCGACTCTTAGAATTGTAAACCATTTTTACATCTTGCACGTCGACAATGACGCTGCGTCCGCTTTCTGACATGGCGGCTTCACCTTCCTGCTTATGCGAATACGTCGCTATTCTTGCCCAAATTCAATTCTTCTCAAGCGTTTTCAATCTACATAAGGGCGCGCCCCAAGTCAAACATACCTCGCCCTCATCGCCATCCATCGCCCGTTATTTTTGTCTGTGAGACAATAACTGGACTCTTTTGCCGCAAAAACTAAACAACTCGGGAAAGGTGCCGATAGTATTTACAAGAAATAACTTGACGCTAAACGTTACTATTTAGTATAATTTTTTATATAAATGCATCCTTTGGGAGTGAGTTAAGTGTCTGTATACTGCTTCACTCATGCGAGGAGAATACCATGTCTATTAGTGAACAACTTATTGATATACAAGAAGTTGCCGATACATTTGGCAAATCCGTTGAGTCTATACGGAAGTATAAAAACTTCGGCATAATTCGCGTATCGGATAAGCGAGGCAACAAGGATCTGTTTGATCGGTCTGAAATCATGGCCATTCGAGGTCGCCTTCGAGAGTTACGCCTCAAAGGGCTTTCGCTGGCTCAGATCGCAGACCAACTCGACGTCGCGCGCGCAGAGGAGATGGGACAGAGCCCTGCAGCACCGGCAGCGCCTGGGAGTGCGCCCGTAGTCGAAGAGGGAAAACAGCTCAAAATTCTCGTTGTCGACGACGAATCCGAGGTCAGATCCAGCCTGCGCGAGTTTTTAGAGGGACAAGACTATGAGATCTGTGAAGCGGGTGACGGAGAAGAGGCGTTGGCAAAGACGTTCTTGGAAAAACCCCATCTACTCTTGCTAGATCTCCGCCTGCCAAAGCTCGATGGCTATCAGATCTGCCAGACGCTCAAAGGCAATCCGATCACCTCGGGCATCCCCATCATTATGGTAACGGCCCTTAACTCGACGCCCAATAAGGTCAAAGGCATCGAATACGGCGCGGACGACTACGTGGACAAACCCTTCGACTTACAGGAGCTAGCCGCGCGCATCAAGATGGTCACGAGGCGTTTGGGCATCGGCGTCTAGACCGCCGCTGCTTTCCAAGCTGATAAAATGCTCAACGTGACCGCACTGTAGGCACGCATATACCTCGGGCGAGACTTCACGACTCGCGCCTTCGGCCCCATCGTAGACGCGATAGACCACTGCCGGAACCGGGTAGACCTCTTGAAAGTCCTGTCCGCCACACTGCGTGCAACTCACGGTAAAATCACCTTCGACCATAGGGCAAATATTTCTAACGAGGTAAGTACCGTCAAGCGCTTCGTGCGCCTAATCGGTGCCTCCCTATTTTCAACTACGCTTGCACAAAGGTAGACTCGCCCTATTTTCATCCCTCCGAAAGGCTGCCCACGACTCTTGTGGGCACTGACATAGTCCCTATCTAACCGGAGGTATAATGGCTCTTCGATTCTTACTTTATGGCATCCTCTGCGTTGGACTGCTCACCTTCAGCGACAGCCTGTATGCGGACAGTCCGAACAAGAGCGAAAGACACGCCTTTCGCATTGAACCATTTGTTGAAGGACTTGGGATTCCCTGGGGGATGGCCTTTCTACCGGACGGGCGTCTACTCGTCAGCGAGCGCGAAGGCCGCTTACGCCTCGTTGACCGCGATGGAAACCTGTCCAACCCACTGGCCAACGTCCCGCCCGTCCGGGCAAAGGGACAGGGCGGTCTGCTCGACGTAGCCCTGCATCCACAGTATGAAACCAACGGATGGATTTATCTATCGTACTCCCAGGCGCGCGGCAACGGCGACAGCTTTACGGCCATTGCACGGGCTCGCTTGAACGGCACGGCGCTGGAAGAAGTGCAGTTAATTTACCAGGGACCCAACGACGATTTCTCTGGTCATACACAGCACTACGGTTCGCGCATCGTATTTGACGAGGACAATTACCTCTACTTTTCCGTCGGTGACCGCGGACAGCGACCAGAGGCGCAGCTCATAACAACGGCTAACGGCAAAATACACAGACTGTATGACGACGGACGCATCCCAGAGGACAACCCCTTTGCAGGTCGCACGGATGCGTTAGAGAGCATTTGGTCCTATGGCCATCGCAATCCGCAAGGCCTGGCCTTCCATCCCCAAACGGGTGATCTCTGGGAGGCTGAACACGGACCGCGCGGCGGGGACGAACTCAATAAAATTGTTAAAGGACAAAACTTTGGCTGGCCCGCAATCTCCTATGGAATCAACTACAACGGCACAATCATCACGGAGAAAACGCACGAAGTTGGCATGCTGCAGCCGCACTATTACTGGCTTCCTTCTATAGGCGTCTGTGCCATCGATTTTTACGAAGGCGACAGGTTCCCTCGCTGGCGTGAAAACCTGTTGGTCGCCTCCCTGCGTTTTGGAAGATTACACCGCTTGCAGCTGGAGGATGACCGCGTTCTCCACGACGAGATGCTCTTTGAAAGCGGTCGACTTCGAGACATTGAAACAGGTCCTGATGGCCTAATCTATCTCGCACTAGAGAAGCCGGGACGCATAGTCCGACTCGTACCGGCCAATTAAAAAAGAGGCGGTTCGTTGAGATCGCTGTTCCGCGGCGAGCCGCCTCTTTTTTTACCGAGATGTATCAGGCCTCTTTGAGCCGCGCGATCTCATCCCGCAGATGGGCGGCTTTTTCAAAGTCCAGATTGGCTGCGGCCGATTTCATCTGCTTTTCTAGATCCGATAACAGCTCCTCAACATCCTCAGATGGATCGTACTCTATCCTACTCTCAGATACGGTTTCAGCGGCCATCCCTCGCACGCTTTCCAAGACAGAAGACGCCTGCAAAATCTCTTCGCGACTGCGGTAAATCGTCTCTGGAACAATGCCATGTTCCGCGTTAAATGCTTCCTGCTTCTCTCGTCGTCGATTCGTCTCGTCGATCGCCTTTTGCATTGAGTTGGTGATTCGGTCAGCATAAAAGATCACGCGGCCTTCTGCGTTGCGAGCAGCTCTCCCGATCGTCTGGATTAAGGCCTGTTCCGAGCGCAAAAAACCCTCTTTATCGGCATCTAAAATCGCCACCAACGAAACTTCGGGCAGATCCAAGCCCTCGCGCAGGAGATTAATTCCAACCAGCACATCAAAAACTCCCAGCCGCAGGTCGCGTAAGATCTCCACCCGATCTAGGGTATCAATGTCCGAATGCAGGTAGCGCACCCGCACATCCATTTGCTCTAGATAGTCCGTTAGATTCTCCGCCATTCGCTTGGTCAGCGTTGTAATAAGGACGCGTTCTTGGCGCTCTGTGCGCTGGCGAATCTCTTCCATAAGGTCGTCAATTTGCCCAGCTAAGGGCCGCACATCAATCTGCGGATCAACCAGACCCGTAGGACGAATTACCTGTTCGACAATTACTCCCCCTGATTTTTTAAGCTCGTAGTCACTTGGCGTAGCCGAAACAAATACGGTCCACCCCATCTGACCCTCAAACTCTTCGAATACCAATGGCCTATTATCGAAGGCAGAGGGCAGGCGAAAGCCGTGTTCTATCAGCGTCTCTTTTCGCGACCGGTCACCCCGCCACATGCCGCGCACCTGTGGAACCGTCACGTGCGACTCGTCGACAATCAGCAAGTAGTCGTCTGGAAAATAGTCGAGTAGCGTCCACGGCTGAGCCCCTTCTTCGCGCCCGTCCATATAGCGCGTATAGTTCTCAATACCCGGACAAAAACCCACCTCTTTTATCATCTCTACGTCGTATTTTGTGCGCGTTTCCAGTCTATGAGCTTCGACGAGCTTTTCGTTTGTTCGCAGGTCGAGAACGCGCCCCTCTAGCTCGGTGAGAATGCCATCGCAGGCGCGCTCAACCTGTTCGTCGCCCGTTACATAGGCCTTGGCAGGGAAGAGTGCGGCATACTCGCGCTGCTCAATCGTTTCCCCCGTCAGCGCGTCTACAATCGCTATGGCATCCACTTCGTCACCGAATAGTTCAATGCGAATAGCTTTATCTTCAGAGGCAGGCACAACTTCGATTACATCTCCCCGCACGCGAAAACATCCGCGCTGCAGTTCGAGATCGTTCCGCCTGTAGTAAATATCAATTAGATGACGCAGTATTTCATCTCGCTCGACGATATCTCCCCGCCGCAGCTCAAACTTCTGGCTGTCATAATCTTTGGGGGCGCCAATGCCGTAAATACAAGAAACAGTCGCAATGATGATCACATCGTTGCGCTGCAGAAGCGAAGAGATCGATTTGAGCCTAAGCCGATCAATCTCTTCGTTCATTTGCACTTCTTTCTCTATGTACGTATCCGTGCTCGGCTTATAGGCCTCTGGCTGGTAGTAGTCGTAGTAACTGACAAAGTACTCAACGGCATTGTTCGGAAAATACCCCTTAAACTCGCCATAAAGCTGCGCAGCTAGTGTCTTGTTGTGGGATATGATCAGCGCGGGCATCTGCAGTTCGTTGATCACGTTGGCCATAGTGAAAGTCTTACCACTCCCCGTCACACCGAGCAGCGTTTGGTGCTGCTGGCCCTGGCGGACGCCCCCCGATAATTCTTCTATTGCGCGCGGTTGATCGCCACGCGGTTCGTATTCGGAAACGAGCTCAAAACGCTCCATCACCACTCTCCATTTTCAAGAAAAAAGCGCACTTACCGGACCTGCCAATCAGTCTGTGCAGATCTTCCGATCCAGCACAGGCGACATTTTGTCACCTTTGATAGAAACTATGACATATCACTATTGAATATCGCTCAGAAACTAAATCTCCATAAGTACATTATTTACAAACACTTTAAGCAAATATAAGTCCGTTCTGAATTTTTGGTACGCTCCTTGCTATTTGAGCAGAGAATACATGCATCTAATCTGAGAAAGGAATATACCATGGGAAAGGTAATTGGCATCGATTTAGGCACGACCAACTCATGCGTGGCCGTAATGGACGGCGGAAACCCCGAAGTAATTTCCAATGCCGAAGGCGGTCGCACGACGCCCTCAATGGTCGGTTTTGGCAAAGAGGATGAGCGCCTGGTCGGCCAGACGGCCAAGCGTCAGGCCGTCACTAATCCAACAAAGACCATCTTTTCCGTCAAGCGGTTTATGGGAAGAAGGTATGAAGAAGTTGCAACGGAAATAAGCGAGGTTCCGTACGATATCACGCAGGGATCTCGCGACCAAGCCGTCGTAAAAATAGACGATAACGAATTCAGCCCGCCGGAAATTTCGGCTATGATTTTGCAGAAGATGAAGCAAACCGCCGAGGACTTTCTCGGTGAAACCGTCGATCGGGCCGTCATCACCGTCCCCGCCTACTTTAACGACTCTCAGCGGCAGGCGACTAAAGACGCCGGCACAATCGCCGGCCTTGAAGTCTTGCGCATCGTCAACGAACCCACGGCAGCTGCACTGGCGTACGGCCTCGACAAGGTCGACAGCAATGAAAAGATTGCCGTGTACGATTTGGGCGGCGGAACGTTCGACATCTCAGTTCTCGAGCTGGGAGACGGGGTTTTCGAGGTAAAGTCGACAAACGGTGACACCCATTTGGGAGGTGATGACTTTGACCAAGCCATTATCGACTGGCTAGCCGAACAGTTTCAACAGTCTGAAGGCATCGACCTGCGCAAGGATCCCATGGCGCTACAGCGCCTGAAAGAGGGTGCCGAAAAGGCCAAATGTGAACTCTCCTCTTCCACGCAGACCGAAATCAATCTTCCCTTTATCACGGCAGACCAATCCGGCCCTAAACACCTGCAAACGAGCCTGAGCCGTTCGCAGTTTGAGCGCATTGTCGCCGATCTGGTTGAGCGAACCAAGAAGCCCTGTATCCAGGCACTGGCCGATGCCGAGCTATCCGCATCTGAGATCGACCAGGTGATTCTCGTCGGCGGATCCACACGCATCCCCAAAATTCAAGAAGCCGTGCAAGAACTCTTCGGCCGAGAACCCCACAGAGGCGTGAACCCGGACGAAGTTGTCGCCATGGGTGCAGCCATACAGGCTGGCGTACTGGCCGGCGAAGTTGAAGACGTTTTACTGCTCGACGTGACACCTCTTTCTCTCGGTATTGAAACGATGGGAGGCGTAATGACGAAGCTCATCGATCGCAATACAACCATACCGACCAAAAAGAGTCAGGTGTTTTCGACGGCGGCAGATAACCAGCCCTCAGTCGAAGTCCACGTGCTTCAGGGAGATCGCGAATTCGCGAACGACAACCGATCCCTCGGGCGATTCCATCTGGACGGTATACCGGCAGCTCCGCGCGGCATGCCTCAAGTTGAGGTGACGTTTGACATTGATGCAAACGGCATCCTTAACGTCTCCGCCAAGGACAAGGGCACAAACAAGGAGCAGTCTATCCGGATTGAGGCCTCTTCTGGCTTAGACCAGAGCGAAATCGAGCAAATGCAGAAAGACGCTGAAGCGCATGCGAGCGAAGACAAAGAGCGACGTGAAGCCGTGGATCGCCGCAACGAAGCAGACCAGCTAGTTTACGCTACGGAGAAATCGCTCAGCGAGCACGGAGACAAAATTTCAGACGACGAGAAGAAGAGCGTTGAAGACGCCGTTGGCGACTTGAAAAAAGCCCTTGAAGACAACGAGGACGAGGCGATTAAGACTGCAATGGAAGCGCTTCAACAAGCCTCGCATAAGCTCGCAGAAGCGGTATACAAAGATGCCCAAGCACAGCAGGCGGCAACAGATCCGGGGGCCGGCCAGGCTCCACCCACCAATGCGGGGGGCGACGAAGGGGCCGTTGATGCTGATTACGAAGTCGTGGACGACAACGAGAAGAAGTAGCGTTAACAACACGGCCAGACAAAAGAGAGCGGGAGATGCGATGGATGCATCTCCCGCTTTTGCTACCCTTCCGCTGGCATGAACATGAGCTTAACGCCCTCCTGCCGTTCAGCCAGAGAAAACGCATCCTGCCAGTCGGACAAACGCAGGTGGTGCGTAATCAGCTTTTCGCTGGGAATGCGCCCATTCTCCATCAAACGCAGAGCGCGCTTCCAGGCAGGCCTGCGCTGCCCGATTCCCCCACTTACCTGCAGCTCTTTATAGGCAATCTTCTCAAAATCAATTTCAATCGGCTTACCCGGCAGACCCATCTGCGATACGCGCCCCCTCTTGCGCACAAGATCTAACGCCAGTCTGATTGCAGGCGCCACACCAGCACATTCGACCACGACATCCGCACCGTACCCGGCCGTTAACTCTTGAACGCGCTTTACTGGATCACAGGCATCGATGTCGATCACGTGATGCACGCCGAGTTCCTCGGCCAACCGCAGTCGCTGCTCATCGCGCCCGGTACCCAATAGGGCTACAGTTCCCCCTTCAGCGAGAGCTACCAACGCAGAGAAAAGGCCAACGGGGCCCGGGCCGGTAACCGCTACGAAGTCTCCGGCAACAACGCCGGCTTGCTCAGTGACCGAATGCACGCAGCAAGCCAGTAATTCAGTGAGTGCACCCGCTTCAAAACCCACGGATTCCGGCAGCTTGTGAACAAATGTAGCATTGCAGTAGGGTGCAAAACACCCATCGTGCCAGTAGCCCATTACCTTGCGATCTGGGCAGAGGTTATAATGCTCGGAAAGACAGTAGTCGCAGTGACCACATATATCTATGCTGGGCTCTCCCGTGACGCGGTCTCCCACTGTAATATGATCGCTTACAGAGGCTCCCTTTTCGACTACTACGCCACTAAACTCGTGTCCCATTACTACAGGCGTGCGTATGTTGTAGTTTATCGTATCGTGAAATACGTGCAGATCTGAACCGCATATACCCGTAGCACGCACTTCAATCCGAACCTGATTTTCAGGCAGTGGACGTTCTTCAAGAGGGCGCAGCTCAACGTGTCCACTACCCCTAGCAAATTTTACAATTCCCTGCATGATTTTTTCCATTTCCTCCTTTTAATAGCACAAATCGAGCGGTGAAAAACCTATCTCGACCGCCTAAAATTTAGGCTTTCTGACCGTCGTATCAATAGCTCCGTCTCGACGAGGGACCACTCAGCATACCATCTCTCGCATTGCCACACAGATTAACCCCCCGCAAACGCCCGAAACTTATTTACCCATTTGACCAAATAAAAGACAAAAATGCCTTGATACGCGAGCTAAAGTCTTTATTTTTTATTTGCTTAGGTCTATTCCACCATCAAACGCGTAAAAAGACTCGTGGAACGTATAAAGCGACTTTGCCGCCCTTTGGGCATTATAGCACTCCTCTTGGTTTTTTGGGGCAGTCCCCATGCGGAAGCACAACAACCTTCAGAGTATCAGGTAAAGGCCGCTTTCCTTTACAACTTTGCCAATTTCGTCGAGTGGCCAGAAGAGACGCTTTCTGATACGACGACGCTAGTAATCGGCGTTTTAGGTAAAGATCCATTCGAAGCTGCTTTAACTCGCTTTGAAAAGCAGAAGGTCAAAGGGCGATCTCTGCGCATAGTTCAATCTGAACGTCTTCAAGATCTTCCCTTCTGCCACATGCTCTTTATAAACTCCACCGAAGAAAAGAATTTAACCCAAGTTTTTCGATATCTCGAAGGAAAACCTACGCTGACGGTGGGCGAGGTGGAGCAGTTCGCACGGCGAGGTGGCATCATTAACTTCGTCATAAAAGACAAGAAAGTCCGTTTTGAAATCAACAGAGCAAAAGCCATAAAGTCCGGACTCAAACTAAGCTCGAAGCTGCTCAAACTAGCGACGATTGTAGAAGACGAAAAAGACAAGGGCAAACGGTGAACTCATTCCGAAACCTCTCAATTAAGAGTAAACTGACAACGACCATTATGGTCTCGAGTAGCATAGCACTGCTCTTGTCCAGCGGAGCCCTTGCCGCATATGGTTGGATGGCAAACGGTCAGGCTCTGGTGAGACACATTGACACTATCGCCGAGATGATAGGCTTGAATAGCACCGCCGCACTTGCGTTTGACAGTGCCGAAGATGCGCAAGAAACGCTGTCGGCTCTCCGTGCAGAGAAGCACGTTGTTTCTGCATGGGTATATGATGAGTCGGGTTCCGTATTTGCCTCTTACCCCGAAATGTCTGCCGACACTCCCGAAACCCCAACCGAGAGTGGCCATTTTTTCACCGAAAATCATCTGCATCTATTTCGCTTGATCGAATTAGACGAACAAACCATTGGTGCAGTCTATATCAAGGGCGACCTTAAAGAGAGACAGAACCAGCTACTGTCCTTTGCTGGAATCGTTGCTTTAACAATATGCCTGTCCCTCTCTGCGACATTTCTTATCGGCACCGCACTGCGCGACCAAATTTCAGCTCCCCTACTCGACCTAACGGGAAAAATGCGGATGGTATCCAACGAAAAGGATTATCAGGTCCGCGCTCTGAAATACAGTCAGGACGAAGTGGGTGAGCTTATAGACGGCTTCAACGATATGCTGGAGCAGATACAAGACAGAGATCTAGCCCTCCTCAATGCACGAGATGACGTAGAACAAAAAGCCGACGAACTACAAGTAGAGCTGGCCGAAAGGCATCGTATTGAGGCGCAAATTAAAGGCTCACTGGAAGAGAAAGAGGTCCTCTTAAAAGAGATTCACCACAGGGTGAAAAACAATCTGCAAGTGATATCGAGTTTACTTGATCTGCAGGCGAGCAATATCAGCGACCAACATACAGTCAGCATGTTTCGCGACAGCCAAAATCGCGTAAACTCTATGGGACTGATTCATGAAAGACTCTACCAAGCCGAAGACCTAGCTCGCATTGATTTTGCAGACTACCTGAAAGAGCTCACTGCAAACCTGCGCTACTCTTACGTACGGGACGGAATGGAAGTTCAAATTGATACAGTGGCCGATTCGGTTTATCTCGACGTGGATACGAGTATTCCTTGTGGCCTTATCATAAACGAATTAGTTTCCAACTCGCTCAAGTATGCGTTCCCCGAGAGAAAGCATGGCCTTATACGCATCGAGTTAAACAAACTCACTGACAACCAGCTCGAGCTGCTCGTCCGAGACAACGGGATAGGGCTCCCGGAAGAAATAGACCTGCGTAAGACAACGTCTCTAGGACTCAAGCTGGTTCATACCTTAACCCGACAGCTCAGAGGAAAGATCGACGTAGAGGGGCAGGGTGGCGCTCAGTTTAAAATCCGCTTTCCACTAAGAGGGTAGGAGTAAAAAAGTGTCGGCAAAACGCATTATGGTAGTTGAAGACGAAGCAATTGTGGCTTTCGACATCCAGACTAGACTCGAGGAAAAGGGATACGAAGTACCTGCGGTTTTAGCTACGGGCGAAGAAGCCATTCAGTATGCCGGTGAGCTAAAGCCGGATCTCATCCTAATGGATATCCACCTGGCGGGCGATGTGGACGGAACCCAAGCGGCCGAAGAAATCCACCGTCTTTACGACATTCCCGTAGTGTACCTAACCGCGTTTTCAGACGAACAGACGCTGGAGCGAGCCAAGGCAGCGGCCCCTTTTGGCTATATGCTCAAGCCTTTTGAAGACAAAAAACTCCACACGACTATTGAAATCGCGCTTTATAAAAACCAAACGGATCGCGAGAAGGAACAGCTAGAAGCTCAGCTGAGCCAGGCGAGAAAAATGGAGGCCATAGGGCGCCTTACTGCTGGCATGGCCTATCATTTCACTAACATATTGCAGGGCATACAGGGCAATATTGACTTGGCCATGCTGCGCGCACCCGACGAACTCCGCCCCTATTTGGACTCAGCCGACTACGACGCACAGCAGGCGGCTCGAATAATAAAGCAACTGTTGGCCTTCTATCAGCGCGAAAATGTGGAATTCCAGCCCATATCCCCAGGGAGTTTAGTAGACGAAGTTGCGGCGACCTGCCGCGACGTATTCGCTCGTAACCAACGTCGCGGTCTAGAGTTTGACGTGCAGATAGAAGGCGAACTCTTGCCCGTGTCTGGCGATGTGAGTCAACTCCGCCAAGGCATCTCAAACCTCTGCACCAATGCCCGCGACGCCTTGGAGGCCCTTCCTGAAGAGGATACTCGGACAGCGCGTATCGTGCTGAAGGCCGCAATACAAGAGATCACAACGCCTCCTCAATCGGCGCACGGACACGTCGGCACCGGCCGTTTTATCTCTATCAGCGTTTCCGACAATGGCATAGGTATGGATGCCGCCATGCAAGAGCACCTTTTCGAACCTTTTTATTCGAGCGGAGACATAGAGCGCGGCACTGGTCTCGGGCTATCGACGCTGTATACGATAATCAGCGAGCACAAGGGCTGGCTCCACTGCGAGAGCGAACTCGATCGCGGAACAACCATTGCCATTTTCCTCCCCATCATAGAGAGCGATCATCAAGCGGAGAGCGCGCTAGACCACCCTGAGATCATCACCAGCGACGACAATATATTCGACACAGAAGAGCTGCGTGGGAGTGAGAAGATATTGCTGATTGCCGACGTAGATCGCACGCGTCGCGCGCTCTCTGAAATGCTCGAACACCACGGCTACGAAGTGCTCGTCGGCTTTGATACTCGCGACAGTCTCAACCTCTTTGAAATGGCTCATTCAGAAGTCGCCCTCGTTCTTATCGACCTGACCGGGGGCAATGAGAGCGCAAGAGACATGCTTGCCCAGATCCTGTCCATACATTCTAAAGCCCGCGTTCTGGTAACTACGGGGTACACGCACGATAGCGCACCTTGGGTCGGTGCACGTGCAGTCCTCAACAAACCCTTTAAAACCGATCATTTACTGCGGGCAGTCCGGCGAATAATTCGTAACTAGCCGAGTATTCATCGGCGAGAGAAACTAGGCGATTCAATCGCACTGAAGCCCAACCTCACACGCATGTAAACCGATACGTGACAGAGACCAGTTCACGCTTCGGCCTGCTTCCCAAACTCAATCCCTACCGGCGGCCGAGGCTTGCCCTAAATCCAGCATTAGCTTTATATTCTTACGCCAAACACAGCCCCATTTTCACAGCACGCCGCTTTAGCTCAACTGGTAGAGCACCTGATTTGTAATCAGGAGGTTACGGGTTCGATTCCCGTAGGCGGCTCCACATTCCTCGTTCGGCACACTACAAAAGCGTTTTTCTTAGATTTCAAGACAGCACCGATCGCGCGCGCTGAGCCATCTCTTCTACACCAAATTGCAGCATGCGTACCGCTGCACCAAAGCCCCCCAACTGCATTCCGCACGCACGTATTTCTTCTAACATACTCGTGTTCACAAAATGACTCCCCGCAATTTTACCGTGCTCCTTGCAGGCCGCTACTATCCGTTCGGCGACTTCGAGAACCCGCGGATCTTCGACTTGGCCGGGAATACCTAACGCAACGCTCAAATCTCCCGGTCCAAGATAGAGCGCGTCTACGCCCGGGACAGCAGCTATCTCATCAATTCGATCTACCGCCTCTTGCGTCTCAATCTGAACGATGGTGAGGAGTTGCTCGTTTGTATTATCCATGTAGCGCCGCGTATCTTCCGGCGGCGTGAACGCACTGTGTGGGCGCGCAAAATGCGCACCTCTCTGACCCAGCGGTGGGTATTTAGAATATTCTACAATCCGTTCCACATCCTCTACAGTGCGCACCATAGGCACCATAACGCCTTCGGCTCCGGCATCAAGTGCCCGCATAATTTCTCCGCGATCTGCCGACGAGACGCGAACCAACGAACAAATATCCCAACGCTTTGCCGCATCTATATGCTGCGCTATATCGAGTGGATTCCAGTATCCATGTTCGTTGTCAACCAAGATGAAATCATATTTCGACTGCGCTAAAAAACGGACTATAGCCGGCGTACGCAGTTCGACGATAAAAGTCCCCATTGCAAAGTTCCCTGCGCCTATACGCTGCCGAAGTTTTTCTGCCGCCTCCATACATATCTCCTTTTTTTGAGTAAACTCGCGGACAAAGTGCGGTCCGTCTAAGTCTGGTTTTCACCATCCAACCACCCTGCCAGCGCAAACCACGGTTTATCACTCCAGAAGCGACGCGCAGCACCCGACGTAGACGGAAGAACGTAAAGCGCCGTGGAATCGATTCTCTCTGACTGCAAACCATACTGAACCGGACGTTGCAAAAATAGAGAGGCCGCTCGCTTACCGTTAAAAGCGAGTAAACGAGGAACGTTCGCTTCTATTTTTATGCGCAGGGATGGCCCGTCGTAGTCCGACGTAGACAGCGAAGCATCTGAGCCAGAGGCTTTCTTTGCCAAATCCGTCAAACCAATACCATAGCGCACTACTTTGCGAAAATTTGCGGGCCGAATTTGTTCGGGCATCAAACCAATAGAAAAAAGCGTAGGCCAAAACCGATTTCCCGGACCTGCGTAGTACGCGCCAGCACTGGCCGAATGAGTGCCCGCAGCAGACCCGCAAAAGACCACATCCAACCCTACGGCGAGCACGTCGGGTAAGATATCATCTTCAGCTTCCTGCTTAGATTTACTTCTCACGTTGGATTTCCCTGTGTTTTATCACTGACACATCAAAATGACCCAATGGCGGGCCGCGTTCTCCATACGGTCACTCACTCCACGCTCCCTATAAATACGTTCAATTGAGTTTCAGCGCGAGCACATCGCCTCAACGATCTCCTCTGACTATATTTTCTCTCACGAACTCCATCATACCCTAGGAGCGCAAACATGGATAGAGTACACATAGCCTGCATCGGTTTAGGCGGGCGTGGAACAGGACTAGCTAATTTGGTTGCAAGCATGGATGACGTGTACATCGCTGCGGTCTGCGACGTCTATCCCGACAGAGTTGAACGAGCTATTGACCGCATAGACGAGGCGCAGAGCTATCGACCGGAAGGCTACACGAACTACGACGACGTGCTTAGGCGCGAAGATTTAGATGGAGTCATTGTCGCAACCAGTTGGACTACCCATGTAGAAATCTCTCTCGCTGCTATGCGAGCAGGTCTATATGTCGGCTCCGAAGTCGGCGGTGCGGCATCGATTCAAGAATGCTGGGAGTTGGTCCGCACGAGCGAAGAAACGGGCATGCCGTTTATGCTACTTGAAAATTGCTGCTATGGCCGCGAAGAAATGGCCGTGTTGAACATGGTCAAGAAAGACCTCTTTGGTGAACTCATACACTGCCAGTGCGGCTATGAGCACGACCTGCGCTCAGAAATCAGTCGAGGCGAAGAAAATCGCCACTACCGGCTCAACAACTTTGTCCACCGCAACGGCGACCTCTACCCAACCCACGGCTTGGGTCCCATCGCTAAAATGCTGGACATCAACAAAGGCAACCGCTTTATCTCACTTGTAGCAATGAGTTCAAAAGCTCGTGGTCTGCACCAGTATGCCGTAGATCACCTCGGCCCCGAACACGCCCAGTTTAACACCGTCTTTAATCAAGGCGACATCACGACCACGATGATAAAATGTTCCAATGGGGAGACGGTCCTTCTGACCCACGACTGTTCACTCCCTCGTCCCTATTCGCGCGCACAGCGCGTTCAGGGCACAAAGGGAATCTGGTTGGAGGATAAGAATGCCGTTCATTTTGACAGCAGCGAGGGCGAGGAGTGGACCCCCATGAATGACCTGTTTGAGCACTACGAACACCCAGTATGGAAAGAGTTTATGGCCCGCGGCGTAAAAGGAGGACATGGAGGTATGGACTGGCTGGTGCAGCGCGCCTTTATAGAAGCCATCAAAGCTCAACGCCAAACGCCTATAGACGTCTACGACTCCGTAGCTTGGATGGCCGTGACTGCTCTATCCGAAGACTCCATCGCCTGTGGCAGTCAGCCACAACCCTTTCCCGATTTCACCAACGGCAAATGGATTCGCACCCACCCTAATCCGGACCACTACTGGACCTTAGACGGCGTTTACCTTCAGTAACACGCCCTCAATAAAAAACTACAAAGTATTGTTTATATTGATTTTAAAAAAAATACAACTACGAAAATGACAACCCCATTTTTTCTCGTTGACTTTTAACGGATCGGCTCTCTAATTCAACTAAGTGTGACCATCAAACCCAATCAGATGAGGAGATTATATGCCCGCATCCCAAAAGAGCCGAGTCAATTTTGCCCTGCATGCCCCCGATGCGAACGAAGTGTTTATCGCCGGCACATTCAACGACTGGGACCCCCAAGTCCGTCGACTTCGCTGCGATAAAAAAGGTACGTGGCGGACCTGGATGAACCTGCCCGCTGGGCAACACGAATATCGCTTCATCGTCAACGGGGACTGGCAAGAAGATCCCCAGGCCGGTGAACGCGCATACAATCCATTCGGCACGTTCAACTCCGTCGTCAGCGTATAGACAAGTAGGACTCGCTCGACAGATGATTCGAGCGAGTCCTACCCGCGCATCCACACCTGCTGTCGACCTTCCTCGTCTTCTAAAATGAGGCGACCCTTCTCTTCTAGCTTCCAGCGCACGCGCTGTTGGCCCCCCTCACCGAAATAGGCACCGCGCAGCACCCACTCGTCTCCTTCTAAAAACCAGCTCCCCGGAAAGCTCCGCTGGCCACCCGTCTCCATAAAGAGAGTCATTGTCAGCGAGCCGTCTCTCTCGACCTGCATGCGCACGCGCACAGGCCCTAGCGCGGGGTCGACTCCTTCCGTCTCCCACGTTCCCAACAGCTCGGCTCCCATCTGTGGCACCGGATCTTCAACGGCTGCGGACGGGCGCTCGGTGCACCCCCAAAGTGCGCAAAGCATAGACACCCCGAAAACAGCTCTAGTTAAGGCCACCCTGCCCTCCCATTCCCACCGCCTTGGTCCGCACTACGGCCGCAATTATCTCTTCTCGCAGATCATTCGGAACGGCGTCAAAACCTATGGGCTTTGCCAAAGAGGGTAGCTCGACGCGTTCAGCAATCCATGCGCCCTCTACCTGGCGCCAGTGCAATACGCTGCTGCCGGTTTGTAAATAGACCGAATCATTATCATTCCCTGTATCATCTCTGAATAGCTTCACAGTATGCCCCCATTGAAGGTGCGCTCTCGATGCCCTAACCTAGGAAAAAAATACGCTATCAACGGCACCTAAACAAACCTCGTACGGTTGCTTTATACTACTGAGAACGTAGTTTTATACGACGTACAAAGACACTTTCTACGTCTCTTCTAGGAGCGTTCATGCCCGTTTCAACGCTGCTACACAGCGGCCCACTATCCGAATCCGTTAGCGATGTGATACAGCGCGTAGAATCCGAGCGTATCGTAGAGCGCATAAACCGGCGCGACTATACCGTTTGGCACTCTTTCCCCGATGAGATAAGCAACCGACTCGGATGGTTGGATTGCCCGCAGAACATGCCCGACCATATTGAATCCCTTATCGAGATCGTGCAGGCTGCGCAAAGAGACGGCATGCGCAGCGCGCTGCTCTTGGGCATGGGTGGATCGAGTCTAGCTCCAGAAGTCTTTAGCCAAGTTTTTGGCGCAGTAGAGAGCTATCTGGACGTAGAAGTGCTCGACAGCACGCACCCACAGGCCGTGCTGGCAAAAGCAGCCGCTCTCGATCCAGCAGAGACGCTTTACATCCCAGCAACCAAATCAGGGGGCACCGTTGAAACGCTCTCCTTTCTCAAATTTTTCTTTAAGCACGTATCGGACACACTCGGCCCCGAAGTGGCGGGGAAGCACTTTATAGCCATAACCGATCCAGGCAGCGGTTTGGCAGCGTTAGCCCATGAGTTGGCATTTCGCCACATTGTCCTGAACGATCCCAATATAGGCGGTCGCTACTCAGCACTTTCTCATTTCGGCCTACTCCCAGCAGCGCTGACCGGAGTCGATTTAACCGATCTACTCGGCCGCACTTCAACAGCCATTCAATCCATGAGGCCCGCCGTTGAGCTAGGCGCCTTCATGGGCGCTGGGGCAAACCAAGGACGCGACAAACTGACCCTGCTTCTTTCGCCCCCGCTCGCCCCAGTAGGCGCCTGGATCGAACAGCTCATTGCCGAAAGCACGGGCAAAGAGGGCAAGGGAATACTCCCCATAGATATGGAACCCGTCCTGGAGGCCACCGACTATAGCTGCGATCGCCTCTTTGTATATCTACGCATGGATGACACGCTAGACGAGCATGCCGCCTCTCTCGTATCAGCCGGTCAGCCACTGCTACAAATATCGCTGGACGAGCTCAACGATCTGGGGACCGCATTTTATTACTGGGAGTTTGCCACTGCGCTGGCGGGCCATCTAATGGGCATTCACCCCTTTGATCAACCCAACGTAGAAGCGGCAAAGGTGCTCGCACGAGATATGGTACAAACCTATCAAGAGCAAGGCGCGCTGCCCGTCGAAGAACCCACAGCTTCAGCCGGGCCTCTAACCGCTTATGGAACAGACAGTGCCTCTTCACCGATTGAGGCACTAAAAAACCTGTTGCAACGCGGAGGTTCAACCGAGTCCTACGTCGCGTTACAGGCGTATTTACCTCCCAATCCAGCCATTGACGCCCTCCTAACCGAACTCCGTGCGACGATAAATCAGCACAGCGGGCTAGCAACTACTCTAGGCTACGGTCCACGCTTTCTTCACTCTACGGGACAGCTTCACAAAGGGGATGCCGGACGGGGACTCTTTTTACAGCTAACGGCTGATATCGGCGAGGATTTAGACATTCCCGACGAGCCTCTCACAGATACATCCTCTCTCACCTTTGGTATCCTTATAACTGCACAGGCACACGGAGATGCCAATGCCCTCCGCGCGGCAAACCGACGCCTCCTGCGAATGCACTTGGGAGAGGATGCAGAGAGCGGACTTCGCTCGCTCATAGATCTACTGTCACAGCAATCGTCTCTCAAAAGAAAGTGATTACAGCATGAGTCAAGCAGATATCGGCCTTATTGGCCTCGCTGTCATGGGCGAGAATCTCGTCCTCAATATGGCTAGCCATGGCATCGGAGTTGCCGTGTATAATCGAACTACTTCGCGGGTAGATGACTTTATCTCTGGTCGGGCACAGGGACAGCCCATTATAGGCACGCACTCACCTGAGGCACTCATAGCCCAGCTGAAAAAGCCGCGACGGATTATGCTGATGGTACAAGCAGGCTCTGCCGTAGATCGCGTTATTGAACAACTACTTCCCCTGCTTGATCCGGGGGATATCATTATCGACGGCGGCAACTCCAACTACCAAGACACCGTGCGCCGCACCCGCGAACTGACGGAGAAAGGCTTCCTCTATATAGGCACAGGCGTCTCCGGAGGCGAAGAGGGCGCATTGAAAGGACCGAGCATTATGCCGGGGGGTAATCCAGAAGCCTGGCCACATGTCAAAGACATATTCCAATCTATCGCAGCAAAGGTTGAGGACGGCAGTCCCTGCTGTGATTGGGTCGGAGCCAACGGTGCGGGACACTATGTGAAAATGATCCACAACGGCATCGAGTACGGTGATATGCAGATGATCTGCGAAGCGTATGACGTAATGCGCCACGTCTTGGGCATGGAACCAGCGGAGATGGCCGAAGTATTTGCCGAGTGGAATGGAGGTGAACTGGACAGCTACCTGATCGAAATTACCGCTGAGATACTCGCCAAGAAGGACGACGAAAGCGGCAAGCCAATGATCGACCTGATCCTAGATGCAGCAGGCCAAAAAGGGACCGGCAAATGGACGGGCATCGACGCACTCCAGCTAGGCGCAGTCGCCACGGCCATCACAGAGGCCGTCTACGCTCGCAGTCTCTCCGCCCTCAAGGACGAGCGCGTAGCCGCCGCCGCCGTTTTGCAGGGTCCCGATGCCCAGCCGTTTACTGGAGACCGTAGCGCTTTTATTGAAGACGTTCGATGCGCGCTATACGCCTCTAAAATATGCTCGTATGCTCAGGGTTTTCAGCTTTTACGGATGGCCGCAGTCGAATACGACTGGCAGCTCAACTTCGGAAGTATTGCCCTTATGTGGCGCGGCGGATGTATTATTCGCGCACAGTTTCTAGGCCGCATTAAAGAGGCCTTTGATGCCGATTCCCAACTGGCGAACCTCTTGCTGGCCCCCTACTTCCAGCAAGCGATCGCTCAATCACAATCTTCATGGCGCCGCGTCATAGCCAAAGCCGTTGAGCACGGCGTGCCCGTGCCTGCATTCAGCAGCGCATTGGCCTATTTTGATGGCTACCGCTCCGACCGCTTACCAGCAAACCTACTGCAGGCCCAGCGCGACTACTTTGGTGCCCATACCTACGAGCGCACAGACAGGCCTCGGGGTGAGTTCTTCCACACCAACTGGACCGGGCGCGGCGGAGATACGGCCTCTACGGCCTATAACGTTTAAAAAATGACTTCGGCCTCAGTCTTGGGGAAGGCTGAGGCCGAAGTTCGTATTCTTAGAGCGGCCAGTGTATTCCCCTCTGCGTCGACAGCCCCTTATTTCCATTTCGCACACTGGGCTCAAAAGGCAGTCCGACAAGCCGACCGGCCACGACCCATTCCCGATCCTCTCCGCTCAGCTGATCCACTAACCTGGCTTCCATCTCAGCTCGCAGACCGGCCGCCTCTGCACGCCCCGCAATATCGATCAACTCTTCCGGGTCCTCTTCAAGGTCAAAAAGCTGCACCTGATTACCTGCAGGATAATAAATCAGCTTGTAACGTCCCATATGGACCATACGCGTAGCCTGCACTCCACGTCCCAGCTCACCGTAGAGCATATCGCGTCGCGTGTCGCTTAGCATCGAAAGCCCACGTACGCTATCTGGTATCGGGAGACCGGCTAACTGCAACAGCGTAGGCATGATGTCCTGCCAGCCGACGAGTCGATTGTCTACGCCATCACATTCGATGTCCCCATCGGCAGCACCTACGAGAATCATCGGCACACACGCAGATTCTTCGTAGTAGAGCTTCTTAGCCCACAGACCGTGCTTGCCCAACATATCGCCGTGATCAGATGTGAAAAGTAGTATTGTCTCGTCGAGTAATTTCTGTTCGCGCAGCGTCCCTATCACAACGCGTAGCTGGTGATCTATATGCGTGCTCAACGCGTAAAAAGCGCGCCGCGCCGCACGCACTGCATAGTCACTCATCAGTTCACCCTGACCCCTTCGCTGGCGCAGGGCAAGCGGAACGGAATCCGGGTCTTCTGCCCAATCGCCCACGCTGGGCGTAGCAACGGGCACGTCTCGATACATGTTCCAGTAGAAAGGCAGCGGTGTCAACGGCGGATGCGGATGCGTATAGGATAAATACCATAGGGCGGGTTTGGTAGGATCACGTCGCTGAATAGCGCGCACCATCTGACGCGTTTGCCAATTCGTAGGGTGCATCGCTTCGGGCAGATGCCAGGTTCGATTTACATACTCGTTATTGCCCATTCCGTGCAAAAACTGTTCACCTGGATATCCGCATTCGGCCAAATAGGCTTCGTAGTCGTCTACTACGCCCCACTGGGTCCGACCCTCTTCGCACAGCTGAACGTCGTCAAAACCCAGTCGGCTTCGCTGCGGCTTAGTATGCAGTTTTCCCACCGCGTAGGACTGGTACCCCCCTGCAGCAAAGGCCTCCGCCAAAAGAGTGCATTCCGCGTTTGAATGGACAGCGGAAGGCGGGCATCCCGTCATGAGCGCCCTACGAGCTGGCACGCAGAGCGGTGCTTCGCTATAGGCACGAACGTACCGTCGACCGCTTCGCGCAAGCGCGTCCAACGTAGGCGTTTGTATACACGGATGACCCTCAACTCCAAGCATATGGCCCGGCCAGTGATCGACCGTGATGAGTAATACATTGGGATGCTGTACCATACTCCTCAAACCTTCCTATTGGCCAACTGGGCCTCAATCAATTCGATAAACGCGCTGGCGGCAGCCGATCGCATCCGTCCCCGTCGCTCAATCCAGCCCACCCGACTCGCTGGTAATCCCGTAAGTCGAATTGCATGGAGCTGGCCTCGTTCGACCTCCGCCGCAATGGCGACCTGTGGTACGACTGCAAGCCCTAGGCCAATTTCAACAAACCGTTTGAGCACTTCAATACCACCCAGTTCCATGGCGATGGGCGGACACACGCGCCCTTTAACAAGGGCCGCATCTAGGAGCTGACGACTCGTGCTCCCCCGTTCCAACACCAGCAGAGGAAAAGGCGTTATATCGGCCAATCGCATGCGTTTCCGCCCTCCCAAACGGTGGTCTGGTCTACAGATAAGCACATCCTGACGCTCTAATAGGGTATGCTCCTGAACATCGCGATGACGGACTGGCAAAGTGACCAGTCCAATATCGACCTCATCAGTTGCCACGAGATTTGCAATCTCTGGCGAGATGCGATTGCGAATATCCAAGTCGACCCCGGGATAGCAGCGCCGGAACTCTTCTAGCGCATCCGGTAGGATATAAGTGCAGTTCGTGTCACTTGTTCCCACCACCAAACGTCCGCTCACTTCTTTGTCGAGAGCCGCTATTTCATTACGCGCATCTTCTAACCCATCAAGAATCTGCTGCACGTATTTAAACAGCACTTCACCTGCCTCCGTAAGCCGTATCTCGCGTCTTTTCCGGTCGAATAGTGCTTTGCCAAGCTCATCTTCTAACGCCTTGATCTGGAGACTGATTGCTGGCTGGCTAAGAAAGAGTTTATCGGCCGCACGAGTAAAGCTGCGCGTGCGCGCAATTTCGTAAAACCCGCGAAGCTGATGTAAATCCATCGACACACTCCCACTACAAATGGTTATATTGAGAGCAACTATAACAAAATAATCACGAGAGAAAAACTCTATACAGACAGCTACATCGCCTTTTCTATAGGTCCGTATTCTCATCTCGCGGCCTGATAATTTTCCGTAGGGGAACCCCATATGATCAACATTCTAGCCGTCGGCTTTGGAGGATTTATCGGCTCTATTTTTCGCTACCTACTGGGGCTTTTTGTGCACTCAATTTTCCGTCAGAGTGAATTTCCATACGGCACGCTCAGCGCCAACATACTGGGCTGTCTTATCATAGGCTTACTCAGCGGATTGATCGACGATCGAATCGCCCTCTCGGCAACCACGCGCCTGTTTCTATTTACCGGCATATTGGGAGGCTTCACTACCTTCTCTACATTTAGCTTGGATACGTTAACCTTGTTTCAAGGGGATAGCTCCGGAGGTCTACTTTTAGCGCTTTTTTACGTGGTTGCACATGTCGCTCTTGGATTAATTGCCGTATCGTTCGGGCACTGGCTTGCACAGCTATTCTGAGCGGTGCATTTACGTTTATGTAGAATCCTTAAAAATTGACTTTTTGCGTATAGTGTATTTTTATGTGTTTATCTATGTAAGGTCGCATACCTTCAAAAAATCATCTTCTGTTAGAATTCGATAGCCCAGAAAGCATAAAGGACCGCGTATGCCCAATATTGCTCAGTTGTTGAAAGATGAAATCAGCCGACTCGCCCGTAAAGAAGTGCGCGCGGCTTCTGCTCCGCTGCAGGAGCAAATCCGAGAGCTCAAAAAAACAAATCGCCAGCAGCGCGAAGCGATTGATGCGCTCCAGCGCCGCGTTGGCCAACTGCAGGCGCTAGCCAGCTCTCCCACGGACAAGATTCTCAAGGCACCCGCGATTGCAGAAGATCGACAGATCCGACTCTCGGGGACATCCATAAAAAAACACAGAAAAAGATTGGGGCTTTCGCAGGGGGAACTCGGCCAACTCCTCAACGTAAGCACCAACACTATTGTTCGCTGGGAGCAGAACAAGTCTAAGCCCCGCGAGGCCTATCGGGCTGGCATTGCACAGCTCCGCACAATGGGCGTGCGCGAGGTAAAAAAGCTGCTCGCTTCAGTTCAATAGCCTCTTTTAAAAGTGGGATAGAAAAGCCCTAAGGGTTTTCTCTATCCCACCTTTGCAAATATCCTTCCATTCTATGAGCGAGCTCAGCGTTGTCGTGTTTGAGCGCGCCCCTGTGTACGATTCCCGCTTTTCGAACTAGCATCTCGCGAGCAGCTTCGCATTTTTCATAGGATAGCTCCGGAGCATTCTGCAGCAGTCTGTCTAACGCATAAACGCGAAAACGATCCATCGCATAATAGGCCTGCGAAAGTTGATCAGGGTGTCCACCGTACTTTACAATCAGTTTTTCCGGGATGTAGCACACGGACCAGCGCGCTGCAATTCGCAGCCACAGTTCGTAGTCTTCACAGGCCGGCAACCCCTCGTCAAAACCGCCAATTTTATCGAATACTTCCCGGTGAATCACGATAGAAGACGGCGACATTACGCACAGAGGCAGCGCTTGTAAAAAAATATCTCCCCCGTACTTCTGATGGTGTTTATGTGGATTCACGCGCACGCCGTTGCGCACCCATATCTCGTCCGTATGGCATACCGGTAGACTCGTCCTAGCCAGCGCTCTCATCTGCCGGTCCAGTTTATCGGGCAACCACTCGTCGTCCGAATCGAGAAAGGCCAACCACTGACCTCGGGCCCGCTCTATGCCGCGATTACGCGCCGCAGATACACCGCTATTTTCTTGCATCTCTATCACCCGAACGGAAGCCTCAAACTCTCTGCGCACAGCTTCTGCCGTTCCATCCTGAGATGCATCATCGACCACAATCACTTCGAACGCTCCGTCATCGATGCGCTGAGAAAGCACAGAGCGCACAGCTCGGCTCACTAGTTCGCGGCGATTATATACGGGTATTATTACGGAAAACACGATCGTATTAGGGACCAACCCGCAGCGCAGCTGCACGGCTCAGTGCATCGAGAACAATCTCTTCGCTGATTAGCTCAGGCAAGACGATAGGCACATCGAGTTGTCCCCCGGGAAACAGCACGTATAGGGGCACTCCAGACCGACCAAAAGCCTGCAGCATCTGCGTAATCTGCGGATTTCGATGGGTCCAGTCTGCTTTGACCATCGCAACGTTGTCATCGGCAAAGCGATCGCGAAGGACCTGTTG
>CALDFW010000190.1 GCA_937942165.1 uncultured bacterium
TTCTACAAGAAGCTGAGCCCGCGCGCGCGTTCGTTCGTCTCCTCCTCGCAGGGCATTTTGCAAGAAATCTGGGTGTTCCAGTAAAAACGTGCGCATTGCAGCATGAGGATCCCGATAATACGCCGCAAGCAGATCCGCCTGCGCTGAGCCGATATAACCGGACTCCGCTAGGCGTTTAAAAAGAGCCCCGTCAACCCGCAGCAACGCACTGGATGGGACGCCGTTTTCGCAAAGCGCCTCAACCCCTCCCTGACCGCGGTCGACCACGTTGGCACTATATGCTATGCGGCCACCGCCTTCACCTACCAGTGGAATCCAATCCCGAAAGTAGCTAGACGCTTCCGTAACAAGGTCTGCTATATGCAAGGTGCATAAGCCGTCTACGCCCTCGTTCGTCGCATTCTTTCCGTCAAATAACATGCGCTCACGATTTTTGAACATGAGTAAGTTGGGCTTACCTAAGCACTCAGCCACCGTAAGCGAAAAAAACCAGTCGCGGCGCTCGCCCCCTGATACGGCATCGATATCAACCGTTAGAGCACTCTGCGCTCGGGCTACCAGCGCATCCACCACGTTTCGATAAATCGCATTGCTTTCGTATTGACGCAGCAATCGTTCGCGCAGGTCAAATGCAAAGCGCTGACTGTTCTTTTCCGCATCGATAAATTCGAGTAATTCCCCCGCTGCGTCCGGTCCCCCATATAGGTTTTCTGTATTTATGTAGTACGGACCGACCGTTCCGGATGTATACCAAAAAACCTGTCCTTCAGACGCCACGCGCAGGGCCTGCGTCTCCATCAGCGCGCTGAGTAAATCAAAGCTCATAAAGCCTCCTCATAGAGCCATATTCGACGAGCACATATTAGGCCGCTTTTGCACAGCACTTTTTGTATTTCTTTCCACTCCCACACGGACACGGGTCGTTGCGACCCACCTTTGGCTCTTCGCGTCGGAAGGTTTCTACCTTAGAAGGAAGGAGCCGTCCTCCTTCCAGCATCTCTGCCGGCTTCTTGCCCTCTAATGCGTCGCGAGGTGTCTGCAGCCACTCTTCGTGTAGTGCCTGCATGGCCTCATTCATTTCGCCCCCCTCCGTCTCCATCTCCACCCCATGCTCCTGACAGAATGCGCCGAAGTCGGCCAGTAGCGCACCGCGCGGTGAGGAGAGCATCTTCTGCACTTGCCCCATATCAACTCCGGGAGGCAGCATGCCTTCCAACTCAGCCATGTCGAGATTGGCCGGATCGAAATCGTCTTCTCCCACATCCCCTTCTACCTCTTGGCCATCTACTTCCTCATCATCATCTACGTCGCTCTGCTCCGGTGCGACTTCCGAGGCGATTTGTTGCAACAGGACGCCCACCGGGCTTTCGGCCTGCTGACCGATCTGGTCGAGAATCCATTCGATCTCTTCACCGTCTTCTAAAAGCTCGACCATTTCTCCAGCGGAGAACTTCTCAATTCCTGTCTTTTCACAAAGCGATTCTAACTGTTCAACGAGCTCTTGCACCGACTCCACTCCATTAGTGATAGGCCTTGGTAAACGAGTTTCAAAAAACTATCACCTGCTATCTAAAAAGTCAAAAATTCGACGCTCTCACCTATCAGATTTCTGAGATACTGTCAAATATCTGAGGCGAAAGTTTATCATTTTAGCCTTTTTTACCCGTAAATAAGGTAATTTCTCCGGTTTTTGCTTTCGGTACGGATGTTGCTAAATGCACTGTGACAGCGACGAGGCCGCTGCATTCGCGTTACCTGCAACAGCCCACTCTGGGAATTACGAAAGGGATGACCGATGAGAGCTACTGAGAAACTGACCGACCGCGAAGTGCTTCAAAAAGCAGCAAAAGACCAAGGCTACCTATCCATTCTAGTACAGCGCTATCGCATCCCCTTATACAACTTTGTCTTTCGCTTTGTAGGCGATCGGGAAACCGCAGAAGACGTTGTTCAAGAGACCTTTCTGCGCTGCCTGCGTCACAGCCACCAATTTCCCGCTATCGAGCAGGTTTCGACCTGGCTTTACACCATTGCCGGCAACCTGGCTAAGACTGAACTGCGTCGACGCAAGCGCTGGCACTGGATTCCGATTGGTCCAAGTGAAGAGGAAGAGCGCAGCGCATTTTACGAACCCGTCGACGGGGGACAGTTACCCGGCGAACAGACCGATACGCACCAGGTTAAAGACACCGTTGTAGAGGCCATTCACCAATTGCCCGACGAGTTTAGAGAAGCCGTGTTACTGCGCGACCTCAACGGCTTGTCCTATGAAGAGATTGCAAAAATTATCAACTGTCCAGTCGGCACGGTTAAATCTCGCGTCAACCGAGGCCGTCTGCGTCTGCAAAAAACGCTGCGCAACCTAGCGGAGGAAGTCATCGGCACGCTCTCTGCGACAGCCTAGAATTAAGCACAGGTTGCGATAGAAGAGGGCCCGCTGTTTACAGCGGGCCCTCTTCTATTTGACGCACTCCGTAACACCGACTATTTTCGGCGAAAAAAGGAACGCTTTTATGACGCTATCGATAGATGAAAAACGACTCATATCGTATGTAGAACGCCTGCTCCCTATTCACGCACCATCGGGTTTTGAAGGAGAAGCAGACACTGCCGTTTGTGATATCATGCGCACGTTCAATGACGCCGTCTGGCAGGATCCCTCTGGCAATATCATTGCCCATATCAAGGGACGTAAGAACGATGCCCCCATCGCAGTTATTTCTCATAAAGACGAAATATCAATGATTGTCAAACGCGTAGAGAAGGACGGCCGCTTACGCGTAGTGCCCGTCGGTGGCCTCCATCCTTGGGCTATCGGCGAAACTCCCGTAGAGCTACTCGCCGATAAAGAGGCCGTTCCAGGTGTACTATCTGTTGGCGCAAAGCACGTATCGCAAGCGAGTCCGGCAGGTAAGCTCAAAGAGGGAGCACCGCTGACGTGGGAAGATATGTGGGTCGATTGCAAACAGTCGGCAAGCGAACTTGCGGAGTTGGGGATTCGTGCCGGCACCCGCGTATGCATCGCGCGCCATCGCAAAAACCTATGGCAAATCGGCTCTTTTCTCTGCGGATATAACCTAGACTGCCGAGCGGGTTTAGCGGCACTATTTGAAGTGGGCCACCAGCTGGTGGAAACGCCTCCTGCCCAAGATGTGTATATCATTGCCAGCGAAAGCGAAGAGATAGGCGGCCAAGGTGCGGCCTATGCGCTCGCGCACCTACCCGTCGACACGGCCATTGCCGTTGATATAGCTCCAGCAGCTGAAGAATATGGGACAGAAAACAGTGGTAATCCCATCCTCATAGAGAAAGACGGGCGCGGTGTATATCACGCGGCTACGAATAGACAGTTGGAAACGTTGGCCCGTGCAGGCGGATTTGACGTGCAAAAAGCGGTGGTCACTTCATACGCGAGCGATAGCAGCATATCGCGAGCATATGGCCACGTAGCGCGGGCAGCGCTTATCGGGTATCCCGGCGACAACACGCACGGGTATGAGATCTGCTCGCGAGACGGAATCATCAATACCACCCGTCTCCTGTTGGCTTACTTGCTTAACCCGGTTTCATAAAATCCGGATCTGAGCTTAAAAAGCCCGCTGCACGAGGAAATCGAGCATTTCAGCGAGTATGTCACGTCCAGCACTTTGCGGAATTTTTTCTAAATACTGCTGGCTCTCAAGCGCTTTTGCTCTGCACACTTCTTCCGCGTATTCGATACAGCCGTACTCTTCGACTAGCGCAATGACGCGTTCGATCTGCTCCGCTGTATTCTTCTGCCGCTCCTCGTGTAATATGGATAGCACTTCTGCCTTCTCGCTCTCAGCACACTTACGCAATAGGTCTATAATAATGAGAGTGCGTTTTCCTTCGGCGATGTCTCCCCCGCGCTCTTTGCCATATGCCCCAGAGGTCAGGCCAGGTGCAACTGACGCATCCTGTTCAGACGTGCTCAAATTCAGTAGATCGTCGCGAATCTGAAACGCAATCGCCATCGCCTCGCCGAAGTGTCCAATCGTTTCGCGCAGCTCTGGCGAGGCACCGGCAATAATCGCCCCAGCAGTGCAGGGCCCACGACCGGTATACCACCCCGTTTTCTTGCGCAGCATAACCATAAATTCTTCTTCACTGGGGATATGCTGTTGACGTATCCAACCGACATCGTAGGCCTGCCCCTCAAATGTCTCACGCGAACCATTAACCATCTCTTCGATTAGATCGAGCGCAACTTCTGCTCCCAAGAGGGGACGATTCGCATTGAGAATTTCGAACACTTTAGCATAGAGAGCATCTCCTACGTTTATACTCAACGGCGTTCCATGCATCTTGTGCAAACAGGGTTTCCCTCGTCTCATTTCTGAATCGTCTTCGATATCATCGTGAACGACGGCAAATGATTGGAACATTTCGAATGCCGCTGCCGTGCGCACTGCGTTTTTCATATTGCCATCAAACACTTGGCAAGCCAACAAAACAAGCGCTGGACGAAAGCGTTTACCCCCGCGATCTGGATAGTCACGCATTGGGGCATAGAGGAATGCCTCGGGTTCCTGTATAGGTAGGAACTCGAACATCTCTCTCTCAATCTCGGGAATATATCGATGCAGGAAATCGCTCAGTCCACGGGGAACAGAAGCCATAAGAGAATCTTTCTGTAGCTAATAAATAGACGCGTTATACAATATAAAATAAAAGGCCAACCACCCGAAGATGGTTGGCCTCTGCTTGGACTTTTCTACTGTATCATCAAATTTGACCAGAAACCTTAAGGCGATTGACGGCTCGAGCGAGGGCAACTTGGGCACGGGCAGCATCGACCTCGCCTGAAGAGGTGTCGCCGAGGCGCCCCTCTGCACGCTCGCGCGCGCTGCGGGCTCGCTCTACGTCAATTTGATCACCGCGCTCAGCGGTCTCGGCAAGAACGGTAACCCCCTGAGAAGCAACCTGAGCAAACCCGCCGCTAACGGCCATATCCACTTGACCGCCCCCGTCTTCATCAATCCGCAATAGGCCGATACTCAGAGAAGTTAGAAAGGGAACGTGCCCCGAAAGAACGCCGAAGCTTCCTTCGCTTCCCGGAGCCTGCACGTGGCGGACTTGGCCCGAGTAAATTGTTTTCTCTGGCGTGACGATCTCTAGTTTAAAAGCAGCCATCGCCTACATATCCTTGGCTTTTTCCAACGCCTCATCTATCGTGCCGACCATATAGAAGGCTTGTTCAGGCACGTCGTCGTAGTCACCTTCAACCAATCCCTTAAAACCACGCACCGTGTCTTCGACTTTGACGTATGCACCAGGCGTTCCGGTAAACACCTCTGCTACGTGGAACGGCTGAGTGAGGAAAAACTGCATCTTGCGGGCGCGAGCCACGACGAGTTTGTCTTCATCTGACAGTTCATCAATACCGAGGATCGCGATAATCTCACGAAGGTCGCGATAGCGCTGCAGAACCTCTTGGACGCGCTGCGTAACGTTGTAGTGATCATCTCCAACGACGCGCGGGTCAAGGATACGCGAAGAAGACGCCAATGGGTCAACAGCGGGATACAGCCCCTGGTCCGCCAGCGAACGCTCCAATACGATGCGTCCATCCAAGTGGGCAAAGGCGGTAACAACGCCGGGATCCGTATAGTCATCAGCCGGTACGTAAATAGCCTGAACCGACGTAATTGAGCCGTCTTTAGTGGTGGTAATACGCTCCTGCAGAGCGCCCATTTCCGTCGCCAACGTGGGCTGATACCCCACGGCAGAAGGCATGCGGCCAAGCAGAGCCGAAACTTCGGCACCGGCCAAAATAAAACGGAAAATGTTGTCGACAAAGAAAAGGACGTCCTGACCACTCTGATCGCGAAAATGCTCGGCAATCGTAAGACCCGTCAATGCGATGCGCTGACGCGCGCCCGGCGGCTCATTCATCTGGCCAAAGACCATGGCCGTCTTGTCGATAACCCCCGATTCCTCGAGTTCACCCAGCAGGTCATTGCCTTCGCGCGTTCGCTCTCCCACACCGGCAAATACCGAGTATCCACCGTGACCAGAAGCCACGTTATTAATCAGCTCGGTGAGAATAACGGTCTTACCTACGCCAGCACCACCAAACAGACCCAGTTTACCACCGCGAGCAAAGGGACAAATAAGATCGAGAACTTTTATACCAGTTTCCAAGACCTGATCTGACGTGACCTGATCCTGGTGAGAGGGCGGGTCGCGGTGAAGAGGCATGCGCGGCACGTCGTCGGGCAGCGCCTCTTTGCCATCAATCGGCTCGCCGATCACGTTGAAGAGACGACCCAAGACCTGCTCACCAACGGGAATCTGAATCGGAGCACCCGTATCGACAACGCGAGCACCTCGCGTGAGACCGTCCGTCGAATCCATGGCAACGCAGCGCACCAAACTCTCGCCGAGATGCTGCTGAACCTCTAGCACCAGACGGGTGTCACTTGGTCGATCGGCCTCCGCGACTTCCAGAGCATTATATATAGGCGGCAGTTCACCACCGGCGAAGTCGACGTCGATAACCACGCCGATGATTTCTTTGACCTTTCCTTCTCTCATGTCCTATTCCTCAAGAGTAAAACGCCGCTTACGCCACGGCTTCGGCGCCGCCAATAATGTCCATCAGTTCCAACGTGATGGACGACTGCCGCACCTTATTCATTTCGCGCGTCAATTCGTCGAGTAGCTCACCGGCATTCTTTGTTGCATTGTCCATAGCGGTCATCTGAGCCGCAAAAAAACCGGCGTTAACTTCTAACAGCGCGCGCCAAACCTGAAAGTTAACGTGTCGAGGCACCAACGTATCTAGCAGCGCCTCTGGGGAAGGTTCGAAGATGTAATCGACATCTCGCTCCGCATCGCCCTCTTCCTGCTTGGGCAAAATGGGCAGCAGCTGCTGTACAACGGGAATCTGCTGCGCGACGGAACGAAACTCGCTGAATACGAGCAACACACGATCTATCTCGCCGCCAATAAATCGCGCGGTCAGTCCCTGTGCGATCTCAGCAGCCTTAGCGAATTCCAGCTGGCGAAATACTTCACCGTAGTTGGTATCGATGGACACATCTCTGTTGCGAAAATAATTGTATCCTTTACGACCGACAGTAACGAGCTCAACGTTTTTTCCCGCATATTCGTCCAACTCGTTCTGTACGCGGCGACATATGCTGCCGTTAAACGCACCACATAAGCCGCGATCGGCCGTTACAACGACCAGAGCAACGCGCTCCGCCGAACGTTCGCGAAAGAGCGGATTCTCTTCGGGATCAATACTTTTTTGCAGGTTACCCAAAACCGCATCCAACTGCTGAGCATAGGGTCGTGCAGCTTCTATCGCATCCTGAGCACGGCGCATTTTGGCCGCAGCAACCATCTGCATAGCATTGGTAACGCGCTGAATATTTGAAATACTGGCAACGCGCGTTCTGAGTTGGCGAAGTGTAGCCACTTCTCTATCCCTTCGTTATCCTAGTTTTCAGAGCCGCGAAACGTGGCCTTAAAGCTGGCAATCGATTCATTGAGCTTTTCTGAATTCTCGTCGCTTAAGTCACCGCTTTCGCGGATCTCCTTCAGTAGGTCACCCTGATGATCCCTCATGTACTCGATGAGCTCTTCTTCAAAGCGCCGCACGTCACTGGTCTCCAAATCGAGCACTGAATCAATCGTAGCGAGAGCGACGATCTCCTCCTCCAAGGGCATCGGCTTGTACTGACCCTGCTTCAGGATCTCCATCAACTTCTCGCCGCGGTTGAGCAAATCGCGCGTCGATTGATCAAGATCAGACGTTCCGAACTGGGCAAAGGCTTTCACCTCGTTATAGCGTGAAATATCACCCTTAATCGAACGAGCAACCGCTTTCATCGCCTTGGTCTGAGCCGAAGACCCCACACGCGACACAGAAGCGCCCACGTCCATAGCCGGACGGTTACCAGAATAAAATAGTTCCGGTTTAAGAAGAATCTGACCGTCCGTAATCGAAATCACGTTTGTCGGAACAAAGGTCGATACATCCCCTTCAAGAATTTCGATAATCGGCAGCGCCGTCAGAGATCCGCCCCCCAAATCAGCGCTCATTTTAGCAGCGCGTTCGAGAAGACGAGAGTGAAGGTAAAATACGTCACCTGGATAGGCTTCACGGCCAGGTGGGCGGCGTAAAACAAGCGACATTTCGCGATAGGCCCAAGCCTGTTTTGATAGATCGTCATAGATAATCAGCGCGTGTTTGCCGTTATCACGAAAATGCTCGCCCATTGAGCAACCGGCATAGGGCGCCAAAAACTGTAGCGGAGCAGGATCCGAAGCAGTCGCAGAAACTATGATCGTGTAATCCATAGCACCGGCAGCCTCTAACTCGGCTACCACCTTAGCCACCGTAGAAGCCTTCTGTCCGATGGCCACATAAATACACTGAACGTCGAGACCCTTCTGATTAATGATCGTGTCAACGGCGATTGCAGTCTTGCCCGTCTGACGGTCTCCAATGATTAACTCACGCTGTCCGCGACCTATTGGCACCGTCGCATCGACGATTTTTATCCCCGTCTGCAGAGGCTCTTTAACCGGCTGGCGCGCAATAACGCCCGGTGCTTTTCGTTCAATGGGCAACGTCTGAGCCGCGTTGACGTCTCCTTTGCCATCGATGGGTTGCCCCAGCGGGTTGACGACGCGACCAAGCAGTTCGGGGCCCACGGGAACCTCTACGATGCGTCCCGTTCGTTTAACCTGATCACCCTCGTTAATGAGCGTGTCATCGCCGAAGAGCACGCAGCCGACGTTGTCTTCTTCTAAGTTGAGCGCCATGCCCATGATGTCGTTGGGGAATTCCACCAGTTCTGTGGCGCGCACATTTCCCAAACCGTGGACGCGAGCAATACCGTCTCCCACGTAAAGCACCGTGCCCGTCTCGTATACGTCGACCTCTTTCTCAAACCCAAGCAGCTGCTGCTTGAGTATCTGAGAGATCTCGTCGGGCTGGACCATCGCTTCGGTGGCCATAGAATCTACCTCTTCTCGTTCTTAAAATTTCTTCGCTTAGTAATAATGCTCAAGCACCAACTAGCCGTCGGCGCAAGCGTTCCAAATGCGTGTTGAGACTGCCGTCAAAAACTGTGTCACCGACGCGCGCGACAAGTCCACCGCGCAGCGTAGAGTCTACGCGCGCATGGAGACGTATCTGCTTACCGGTGTAGGCAGCTAAACGCTCGGCCAGGCGCCCTTGCTGTTCATCGCTCAATTCAACGGCAGAGACGACCTCTGCGCTGAGAATACCCTCCCTTTCCTCAACCATTTCCGTGAACGCAGAAAGGACTGAGACGAGGAAGCTCGCACGGCGGCGCTGCGCTATGAGCGACAGAAAATTGCGCGTGAGCACCTGGACTTTGCCATCAAATACGGCGACGAGCGTTCGATCCTGCACTTCGGGACTGATCAAGGGGTTGTTGAGAAAATCATCCAACTCCTGTGAGTTGGAAATCGTCTCAAGCACACCCTGCACATCCGCACGCACAGCATCCAACACGCCCGTTTCTTCGGCGGCATCTAACAGCGTAGCTGCGTAACGCCGCACAACTTCGGGAGCGTTCATTAGAGTTGAGCTCGTGTTTTTACGTGTTGCGCCCAGACATCAATTGCTCTGAGCATTCTCGGGAATTCCGGCAATCAGTTCGTCGACCAGCTTGCGGTTTTTATCATCATCGAGATTGGCATCCACCAGCGCACTTGCCGCCTGCACGGCCAGGTCCGCCATTTCGCGGCGCAGCTGAGAGATGGCCGCGTTCTTCTCGCGCTCGATGCTCTGACGCGCCTGCTCGACCAAACCCTGCGCTTCTTCACGCGCTTTGGCTACGACATCTTGATGAACTTTCTCGGCAGCCTCGCGCGACTGGGCCACGATTTGGCGCGCCTCGGACTCCGCCTCTGCGAGCTTAGAACGATGCTCAGCGAGGGCTGCCTCAGCGCCATCTCGGGCCTGTTCCGCGCCCTCGAGTGCCTCTCGTATACGGTTCTCACGCTCGTCCAAGGCGCCCAACAGTTGAGGCCAAGCAAACTTGGCCAAAACGAAGAGCACCAGCACAAAAGTGACGATCGTCCAGATTATAGT
>CALDFW010000191.1 GCA_937942165.1 uncultured bacterium
CAAACGGAAATGCGTTTACTATGATTTCAGCTTTAGAAGCGCTGGCGCGCCTGCGGGCAGGTAATAAGCGCTACGTAGATAACGTTCTCAGTATTGACTCCCTCGACCTTCACGCCCGCCGCACCGAATTGGTGCCCAAGCAAACGCCCTCGGCCGTTATCCTCGGCTGTGCCGATTCGCGCGTGCCGCCCGAACTGGTCTTTGACCAAGGTCTCGGCGACCTCTTTGTAGTGCGCGTAGCCGGCAACGTCGTCACGCCCTCGCAGATGGGCAGCATTGAGTTTGCCGTAGATAGCCTGGGATGTAGGCTGGTCGTCGTGCTCGGCCACACGCAGTGCGGCGCCGTTAAAGCCGCCGTGCAGCAGGGAGAGTCCACCATGCCGCAAGACCTAGGCGCTCTTATCGACCAAGTGCGGCGCTCGGTAGACGGAGAGCTAGAAGCGCATCCACTGGCTGAAGGCGAAGATCCGATCGGCCGCGCGGTGCGCGCCAATGTGCGTGCTTCTGCCCGCTCGCTGCGCAGTGGATCGCCTGTGCTCGAAGGGCTGATTCGCAGCAACAGACTGGTCGTTATCGGCGCTGAGTACGCGCTGGAAACGGGCGAGGTCGACTTTTTTGACGGCGTAGACGAGTTGCAATAGAAAACGCTCGTATGCCAGACACCGAACTTATCACCCCGCAACGCAAAGGATCTCATCTGTCATGCCTATCAAAATAGCCGTTATCGGCGCGGGCAGCATTGGCTTTACCCGTCGTCTCATGCGCGATATCCTCTCTGTTCCAGAGCTAGCGGACAGCGAGTTTGCCTTTCACGATATTAACAAGCACAACCTCGAAATGATTGCGCAGCTGGCCAAGCGCGACATTGAGGCCAATGGATTGCCCGCAAAGCTCAGCACGAGCACGCAGCGCCGCCGCGCCTTAGACGGAGCCGATTACGTGCTCAACACCACGCGCATCGGCGGTCTCGATGCCTTTGCTCTCGACGTAGATATCCCGCTTAAATACGGCGTCGACCAATGCGTTGGCGACACGCTGTGCGCCGGAGGCATTATGTACGGCCAGCGCAATATTCCACAGGTGTTAGCCTTCTGCAAAGACATTCGAGAAGTGGCTGCTGACGATGCGCTTTTTCTCAACTACGCCAATCCGATGGCGATGAACACATGGGCCGCATTAGAGTACGGCGGCGTGCGCACGGTGGGCCTGTGCCACGGCGTGCAGGGCGGGCATAGCCAAATCTGTCAGGTAATCGAACTCTTGGTCAACAAGGGCAAAAAGGCGGGCGCGAAAAACTACAAGCAGGTGACAAAAAGAGATGTAGACATCGTCGCTTCCGGTATCAATCACCAGACCTGGTATGTCAGCGTGCTGTACGAGGGCGAAGACTGGACCGACCGTCTGCTAGAAGGCTTTGAGCGGCACCCCGTATTCAAGAAAACCGAAAAAGTGCGCATCGATATGCTGCGCCGCTTTGGCTACTACAGCACCGAATCCAACGGTCACCTGTCCGAGTACGTGCCATGGTATCGCAAGCGACCGCGCGAAATTCGCAGCTGGATTGATCTAAACCGCAGCTGGATCGACGGCGAGACGGGTGGCTACCTGCGCGTCTGTACGGAGGGACGCAACTGGTTTGAAACGGATTTTCCCAACTGGATGAAAGCAGATCCGCCCGTCTTTTCCTACGATACACGCTCGGACGAACACGGTTCGTGGATTATCGAAGCGCTGGAAACGGGACGCACCTACCGCGGTCATTTCAACGTGCGCAACGACGGCATCGTGCCCAATTTGCCCGCTGAGGCCATCGTCGAAGTCCCGGGCTACGTAGACAAGAACGGCATCAATATCGCACAGTTGGACGAACTGCCGCGCGGCTGTGCTGCCGTGTGCAATGCATCCATTGCCGTGCAGGGGTTAGCGACCGAAGCCGCCGTGCACGGTGACATCGACCTGCTGCGTCAGGCCTTTATGATGGACCCGCTGGTAGGTGCCGTATGCAATCCGCCGGAAATATGGCAAATGGTCGACGAAATGCTCGTCGCCCAAGCCCCTTGGCTTCCGCAGTACAAGCGAGAAATCAACGCCGCTAAAAAGCGTCTTGCCGGCGCGAAACGTCTAGGCACCAAGAGCACTAAGGGCGCGGCGCGAATAAAGACAAAGAGCGTGACCGAGATGAAGCGCAACGCGGCCTCCGCGCGGAAGAATGCCGATGCCGCAGACAAGGGCGAGTTGGCTGGGAAGAAGGGCGCACGCCGCTAGGGATACGCGCCTCACGCTCAGCCATCTATCCAGCCCAAACTCCGCTCGACGGCCTTTTTCCACTGGGCGATATGGGCCTCGCGCACGCAGGCGTCCATGCTCGGATTCCAGCTGTGGTGGGCTGACCAGTTGGAACGCAGCTCGTCGACGTCGCTCCAGAAACCCACCGCCAAACCGGCTGCATAGGCCGCGCCCAGCGCAGTCGTCTCTGCTACGCGCGGCCGAATGACCGGCACGTCTAATAGATCGGCTTGAAACTGCATCAGCAGTTCGTTAACCACCATGCCGCCATCGACTTTGAGCCGCTGCAGGTCGACGCCCGAGTCGGCGCGCATGGCGTCGAGAACTTCGCGCGTTTGGAAAGCGGTTGCCTCGAGCGCGGCGCGCGCGAAATGCCCCTTGTTTACATAGCTCGTTAATCCGGCGATCACGCCGCGCGCATCGTCGCGCCAGTGCGGAGCATATAGACCGGAAAAAGCCGGCACGAAATACATGCCACCGCTGTCGGTCTCCGTGCGCGCCAGCGGCTCGATTTCCGAAGCCGATTCGATCAGTCCCAAATTGTCGCGCAGCCACTGCACGAGCGCACCGGTAATGGCAATACTGCCCTCCAACGCATAGACGGCGGGCCCATCGCCCAGCTTGTAGCACGGCGTCGTTAGCAGTCCGTGCTGCGAGTGCACGATGTGCTCGCCCGTATTGAGTAGCATAAAGCAGCCCGTTCCGTAGGTATTCTTAGCTTCGCCGGGATCAAAGCAGGCTTGACCCACGGTAGCTGCCTGCTGATCGCCGAGTATACCGCACACGGGTAGAGCCGTGCCAAAGGGACCATCCTCCAGCGTGTGTCCGTAGGGAGCCGACGCGCTGCTGGCAGCGATCTCGGGCAGCATGCAGCGCGGTATGTCGAGAGCGCTCAGTATGCCATCGTCCCAGTCCAAGCGCTGCAAGTCCATTAACAGCGTGCGCGAGGCGTTGGTCACATCCGTCACGTGCACGCCGCCCGTAAGCTGCCAAACCAGCCAGCTGTCAACGGTGCCAAAGAGCGCATCACCGCGCTCGGCAGCGGCGCGTAAACCGTCTACCTCGTCAAGCAACCAGCGGATCTTGGGACCGGAAAAATAGGTGGTTAACGGCAGGCCCGTCTTTGCGCGAAAGCGGTCCTGACCCCCGTGCTCGGAGAGCGCCGCGCACAGCGCATCGGTGCGCGTATCCTGCCAAACGATAGCGTTGTGATAGGGACGGCCCGTATGGCGATTCCACACTAGCGTGGTCTCGCGCTGGTTGGCAATACCCACGGCCGCTATTTCGCTCGGCGCGACCTCTGCCTCTCGCAGCGCGCCCACTACGACCTCCTGGGTCCGCTGCCATATTTCCACTGGATCGTGCTCAACCCAGCCCGGGCGCGGGAAAATCTGCTGATGCTCCCGCTGGTGCGCAGCTGCGACTTCTCCCCGTCGGTCAAAGAGCATGCAGCGCGTGCTGGTTGTCCCCTGATCAATAGCAGCTATGTACAGACTCATCATTCCCTCCTCTAACCCTTGTAAATGCGCAGGTAAAATAACGTGCGCAGGGGCGCGTTTCCAATACCTTCTACGTTGATCGAACGCGACAAAAGACGTACTCTAATGCACGAATAATCGATACGGAAAACGCTTATGAAAATGTACGATATAGCTCTTGTCGGCGGCGGCATCAGCGGTCTCAGTCTGGCCCACTACTGCGCGCGCGCCGGACGCTCCGTTGCGCTGCTGGAGAAGGAGACACAGCCGGGCGGTGCACTCTGCTCAAACGCGCCCGATGGGAGCGACTTTTTTTTCGAGCTAGGAGCGCACACATGCTACAATTCGTATGGGTGCTTTATCGAGCTACTGGAAGACTACGGGCTAATGGGATCCATACAGCCGCGGGTCAAAGCGCCGTTTAAAATACTCGATGGAAACCGATTCGTTTCCATCGTCTCGCAGATCAACCTACTTGAACTGCTCGTCTCTGCTCCCAAGATCTTTTTTTTGAAGAGAGCGGGACAAACGGTGCGCTCTTACTACGGTCGCATTGTCGGCGAAGGCAACTTCGAGCGCACCTTTTCAGCCGTTTTCAGCGCCGTGCCTTCACAAAAAGCCGACGCGTTTCCCGCTGATATTCTCTTTAAGAAGCGCGCGCGCAACAAGGCCGTTGCCAAGAGCTTTACCCTGCAGAGCGGCCTGCAGGCGATTGCCCACGCCGTTGCCGCTAACCCAGCGATCCACTACGTCGGAGGCCAGCCCGCTCAAGCCCTGCACCGAGAGGGCGATGCCTGGATTGTAGAAACCGCCGATGGAACGACCTACGCTTCTGGCCAACTGGCGCTGGCTACGCCCCCGTCGATAGCAGCACATCTGCTGGCCGACCTAGCGCCCGACCTGGCGCAGCATCTGAAGACGCTGTCCGTTGCGACAGTCGACTCCATCGGCGTAGCCGTAAAACGCGAGTGCGTTTCTTTGGCCCCTCTGGGGGGCGCGATTCCGCGCGACGACGCGCTCTTTTCCATCGTCTCGCGCGACGTCGTGCCGCACGAGCAGTACCGCGGCTTCACTTTCCATTTTGCCGCCGGTGCCCTCTCGCGCGACGAACGGCTAGCGCGGATTTGCACCTCGCTACAAATAACCCCACAAGACATCGTCTACACCGGAGAAAAGACCAACGTCGTGCCTTCGCCCCGTCTGGGGCACGACGAGTGGATGGCCACGACCGACCAACTCGCCGAACGGGCCAATGTCCTACTCACGGGCAACTACTTTAGCGGCCTCTCCATCGAAGACTGTCTCCTCCGCTCGCTCCAGCAGAGTGAGCGCCTATCTCAAACCGCCTAAGAGAGGGACCCGACCATGACGGCCAAACCCTACCTACCCCCTACGCCGCTCGACGACGATGCGGTAGTGATCACCGCCATCGAAACGGTTCAGCCTCGGGATCTCTTTCCCGGCCTGCTGCTGGTGCGCATTCACACAGAGGATGGCCTCATTGGGCACGGCGAGACGTACTACTGTGCTGAGGCCGTGCAGGCCATGATCCACGACTGGATGGCCCGCCGCCTGCTGGGCGAAGACGCACTCGCCATCGAGTCCCACTGGCGCTTTCTCTATGAGCGAGCCGCCAACTTCGGCGTGCGCGGCACGGAGCTGCGCGCTATCTCCGCGCTGGATGTAGCGCTGTGGGACATTCTTGGCCAGGCGTGTAACCGACCCATATACCGCCTACTCGGCGGCCCGGTGCGCGACAAAATTCTCGTCTACAACAGCTGCGGCAACCCGAAATACGGACCGAGCAAAGAGGGCAGGCTCGGCTGGCCGGGCATGGGCGCTGTAGGCGACCCCGGCCCCTTAGGCGACTCGTGGAAGCTGTTTAACGAACCCGTCGCACTGGCCCAAGAGCTGGTCGAACTCGGCTATAGCGGGCTCAAAGTGTGGCCCTTTGACCAGGCGGCCATTCAGTACGGCCCGTCGCGCATTCCACACGCAGAGATAGAGAAGGCCGTACAGCCGCTGCGCGATATACGCGACAAGGTCGGCATGGACTTGGACATTTTCGTCGACGGGCACGCTCACTTCCAGCTGCCGGCCGCCCTGCGCATTGCCGACGCTCTGCGCGAAGTGCAGCCGCTGTGGCTAGAGGACGTACTCAAGATGGACAACCTCGACACGCTAGCCGACTTTCGCCGCCAGAGCGGTATGCCCATTTCAGCCAGCGAGATGCTGCTGACGCGTGCCGACTACAACGATGCTCTGCAAAAGAACGCGGCTGACTACGTGATGATTGATCCGACCTGGGTTGGCGGCATCTCTGAAACGGCGCGCATTGCCCACCTGGCACAGACCTACAATATTCCCGTATCAATGCACGACTGCACCGGGCCACTCACGCTCTTTGCCGGCCTGCACGTCGGCGCAGCCATTGCTAACTGCTGCTATCAGGAAACGGTGCGTGCGCAGATCCACACGGTCTATCACGAGCTAATCGACACCGAGGTAAAGATCGCTGACGGCTACGTCGACGTGCCGCGTGGACCGGGTCTAGGTGTGCGTCTCAACCCAGACTTGTTTAGGAAGGATCGACCCGGCTACCGCATTTCAACGCGCTAACTTCCGAGGATTCACCATGGCACTGCAACCGCTTGCCGATGCGCAGATCGAACAGTTTCACCGCGATGGCTACCTGATCGTCAGAGACTGCGTGCCCGTAGAGCAGATCAAGCGCATACGTCACATCGCCGAGCGTGACTCACAGCTGAAGGCCGACGCCAAGTTTAACCAAAACTACGAGGACGAGGGCGTGGGCACGCGACTGGTCTATCGCGATCGATTAGACGACGACGTCTACAGCGCCTACGCGCGCAGCCGGTACGTCGTTGATCCCATGCAGCAGCTCTTTGGCGATGCTATGCGTCACTATTACCACCTACAGATGCTTAAAGATCCACAGACGGGCGGCTGGCAGTGGCATCAAGACTATGGCTACCACTACAAAGAATTTCTTTACCCAGACTTTGTTAGCCTCATGCTCGCCTTCGACCCCTGCACGCGTGACAACGGCTGCCTGCGCGTGCTGCGCGGGTCGCATCGTCTAGGCCGGCTAGCGCACCGCTCTTCGGGCTCCCAGCTTATTGCCGATCCGGAGCGCGTGCAGTGGGCGCACAGGGAAATGGAAGAAGTGCACTGTGAAATGACCCCGGGCTCGGTGCTCTATTTTCACGGGAATCTCCTGCACGCCTCACACCCCAACCAAAGCGCCCAACCGCGTTGGTCGATGGTCTGCGCCTACGTCACGGCCTCTAACACCTGCGTATTGCCCGATGTGGAAGAAAAGCTGAGTGCGCCGCTGGACGCTTGGAGCGAAAAACAAGTAGCAGCAACGAGTCTGCGCCACGAGCACTGCGTGGAAGGAACGCAGCGGGCGGACGCCCCCATATAACCCCATAAAAACGCATCTACTCAATCGAGGAAGAACCTATGACAGAGCGCCACAACCCCTACGATCATCCCGCAGATACCTGGCTGCGCGGTAGCTTTCACGGCCACAGCAGCGAATACAGCGCCTGCGCTTCGGTCCCGCTTGCAGAAAGCGTGCACCGCTACAGCGAGGTCGGGGCTGGCTTCTTTTCGCTAACGGACCACGATCACGTAACGGACCTAAGTGCGATGCGATCTCAGTATCCAGAACTCGTGTTTCTAGAGGGGTTTGAATACAGCTCGCGCGAGAACGTGCTCTTTGCCGGCGCGCAGGTCGAAGCCCTGTATGAACAATCGCTAGAGGACGCACTGGCCAACGCCGGCGACTTGCTGACCGTCGTTTGTCACCCGCGCCCGCACGCCGACGGCCGCGACTACTGGACGCGCCCGATGCTCGAGGCGCTGGGCACTTGGCCCGACGGCATTGAAGTATACAACGGACACTACGGCATCGAGGTCGCTCTGGCCAAGGGACGGCAGCCGCTATACACCGCATTTTGGGATGAGCTGTTGACGGCTGGACATCACCTGTGGGGATATGCCAATGACGATTTCCACGACCCGGCCGATTTCGACAACGCCTACAACATGGTGCTGGTCGATGAGCGCAGCGCCGCAGGCGTAGTCCGCGCAGCCAAGGCGGGACGCAGCTACGCCACGACCGGCTTGCTCTTACAGTCGATTCAAGTCGAAAGAGACGATATACGCGTGGAGGTGGACGCCCCATGCCGCGGCGCCTTTATCGGACCAGAGGGTCAACAGCTGGCGCAGGGCGAGGGTCAGTCCTTCAACTACCGCGCAGGGGACGAAGCCTACGTGCGCTTTGAGGGCCAAGGCGAAAGTGGACGCATCTTTCTACAGCCGCTGTGGACGCACTAGGGAGAGAGGACGTCCCGGTCGCCTTCGCTAGTTGCTCCACGAATGGTAGAGGTTAATCGCCGTGAAGCTGATAATCGCCCAAATGGTCAGGAGTAGTCCCAGCTCGAGCACGAGCCCCATGCGGCGCCCTGGTGCCTCGCGCATCGCCAGATGTAGAACGCCGTAGGCCAGCGGAATAAGCAGCAGGTTGTTGGCATTCTGTCCAAGCAGCAGCAGGAAATACGGGTCTGACCAGAAGAGGATAACCGAAAGCCAGAAAGCGGGGAACGCCGTCTGTAAAGTACGCGACCAGCGTTTGCGACCCTCTTCATTCTGAGCAGATCCGACGCCGAGTAGGTTGAGAAAGTCGGCCCCGATCCGGCCCGAACTAGCGGCAAACACCAGCAGGGTCGAGAGCAGCGTACAAAAGGCGCCCACCATAAAGATGCCCTTGGCCGTTGGTCCCAGCGTTTCGGTAAAGATGAGCGAAACCTGATCGACTACGTCAATGCCCTTGGGAACGACCTGCAGAGTCGATAGCACCGAAGCGCCGAGCAGGTAGTACGCGCAGGTGATGACGAGCGCGATTGCAGTACACACTCCAGCGTCCATAGCTAGCACGCGCATCCAACCCCGGTAGCGTTCCTTCCATTCGGGCGAGCCGTCATCGGGGCCAATAAAGCGCGGATAGCCCTTTTCGCGCACCCAGTAGGGATACATAAACAGCTCCACCGCCGTAGCACCTACCGACCCCATCAAGGCCATGGCGACAAAAGCGCCCTGAGGCGGCATGTGGAACGTGAAGCCAGCCGCCAGATCACTGGACGAAAACGCGTAGGTCGTACCCTGTAAAAAGAGCAGCGAGCCTATGACGACCAAACTAAACAGCGCGACTAGGACCGTTACCATCTTCTCTAGGTCTTGGTAGATTCCGCGCCACAGCAACACGACCACTAGGACAAAAACCACCACGCACCACGCTTTATACGGCGCGAACGGTGCTACAGAGGCGAGTAGACCACCCACCGAGCCGAGAATGCCGATTAAGGATAGGAAGACCGACGCGTAGCCGATCAAACACAGCCAGGCCGCCCACGACGCATTGCCAAAACGCAGGCCCGGCACGCGGTCGAGCGAGGTGATGGTCGTGTCGTTGTAGAGCAAACACTGACGGCCCAGCTCTAGCTGAATAAAGTACTTGATCACGCTGGCAAAGATCACGCCCCACAAAAAGACGAAGCCCACATCAGCGCCCATGCGCGTAGTCACTAGCAGTTCCCCCGAACCCACAACGGAACCGGAAACCACGACGCCGGGACCTATATTGCGAAGCAAGCCGCCTATTCCTTTAGGTGCGGGCCGAACGTCATTCGCTACATCTGTCATCTTTAGCTATCTCCCTCCACTTGTCCATACGCGCAAAAGAGGCGCAGTGGCAAAACTCCGTCAATATACAAAATGCCACTGACCGGACAAAGCGAACACCGAAGCCCGTGTTGACGGCGAGCCGATACCCACTAGATTTGCCACGGCTCTCAACGCCTTCTTGCAATCTGCTTTCAATGGAGCGGAACGCACACGCCCACAGAACCCTCTACCTAGGAGCCCCATTATGAGCGAACAAATAATTTACAGCGACGCGTTCGACGCGCTGGATACCGACTGGCGCTGGCTGCGCGAAAACCCAGACCACTGGCGACTAGTCGACGGCGGGTTAGAGATACGCGTCGAACCCGGCCTAGCCGACACGGTCATCAACGCCTTGCTGCGCGGCGCGCCCGACCGCAGCGCGGGCACCTACTGCATCGAAGTAACGGTTTCAAACCTGAACGCGCCTATCCAGCAGTACGAGCAGGTGGGCATCACCTGGTACTCGGGCGATAAGCCCGTATTCAAACTCGTAAAGGAGCTGATTGACGGCGATCTCTATATCATACCCGGCAAGTGCCCCGTAGCCGACGAACCCATCCGTCTGCGCCTAACGGTGGGCTCTGCGGAGTGGAAAGCCGAATATCGAACCGCAGGCGCGGACGCCTTTACCACCGCTGCCGAGGGCGAACTCCCCGCACCCGAGAATGACTGCGTAAGCCTGCAGTGCTACAATGGACCGGCAGACGCCGAACACTGGGTGCGCTTTGACCACTTCGTCATCACCCGTTTAGACTGAGCAAACCAAATCACGGCTAGGGCTACCGGACGGTTTAAACAGCGCGTATGGCGGCGCAGATCGCATCATTGAGTGGAACTTCTGCTCTGCTGGGCCATCTCATGCTAGGCGCCTAGAGCGCGTCTACCCACCCGCTACTGTCACCACGAGAGTTCTGCGTATGCGCATCGTACTACTCATTCTACTCCTCGCTTCGAGTTCGGCTCAGGCCGCATCGCTAGCCCGGGCCGACAGCCTCTATGCGCTGCGCTCAGAGGGCGCCGAAGGGGACCGCGCCCTGCGAGCACCCATCGCCGCGGCGATTGCCACCTACGAAGAAGCCGCCGCCGAACAGCCTCAATCCATCGAGATCAAATGGAAGCTGCTGCGCGCGCTTTTTTTTGAGGGACAGTACACCGGCTATAGCCGCACAGAGCGCCAGGCGTGGTATGCCGAGGCCGTCGACCGCGCTGAAGAAAACCTGGCAGAAGCGGCCGAGTTGTGCGGTGGCAGCAAAACGTGGGAACGCGGCCGTCGCGCACAGGTGGCCCGCCACTGCGATCCAGACGATGCGGCTCAGCTGTACCTGTGGAGCGCCGTTGCATGGGCGCAGTGGGGACGCGCCAGCGGCCCGATCGACGCCGTGCGACGCGGCATGGCCGCCAAGCTAAACGACTACGCCCAGCGCGTAATCGAACTCGACCCCCACTGCGAACAGGGCGGCGGACAGCGCCTGCTGGCCAGCCTGCACGCCCGGCTTCCCAAAGTTCCTCTCATAACCAGCTTCGTGCGGCGCGAGCAGGCGATCCCGCTGGCTACCGCAGCACTGGAAATTGATGCCAACCACCCGGGCAATCGCTACATATATGCCACCGTTCTACTCAGAGTAGATCCCGAGCGGCACGCCGAGGCAGAAGCCGTGCTGCGCGCGCTGGCGGAGGAAGAGGCAAGCGGTCCCTGGCGCGTCGAATGGCACAACCTATCTCGGCGCGCACAGCGCTGGCTCGATGGAGACTACGGACCTTAACAGGCGCGATCACATAAATCGCGCGCGCCTATTTTACAGCACTCGACTTTTCTTTATCTTAGCCCGCCAACCAAACAACCACAGGAAAACAGGGGACGCATCCCATGGCCGATCGCTTGAAAATCGCCGCCATTACCACCATCTACCACAAGTACTCGCACACTCAGCACATCGTCGATCGCTTTTTGGAAGGCTACGGCTGGAACGGCCAACACCACCGACCGGAAATGGACGTCGTGTCATTATATGTCGACCAGGTCGAGCCGCGCCCCAAAGAAGGAGCCGACGAAAATTCGAGTCGCTACGACCTAAGCGAGGAGCGCGCCGAGCGCTTTCCGCAGATGAAAATCTACCCAACCGTAGCTGACGCGCTGACGTTGGGCACCGGCGATCTACAGGTCGACGGCGTGCTGCTGGTTGCCGAGCACGGCTCCTATCGCCGCAACGAAAAGGGACAGCACCTCTACCCGCGCTACGAACTCTTTAAGCAGATCGTTTCTGTCTATCGGACGACCGGCAAGACGGCGCCCGTATTTAACGACAAGCACCTGTCTTGGAACTGGGACTGGTGCCAAGAGATGTACGACCTGTCCAAAGAACTCGACTTCGCCTTTATGGCCGGGTCATCGCTGCCCGTCACCTGGCGAACCCCTTCTATCGAAATGCCGCTGGGGGCCGAAGTTGAGGAGGCCGTCTGCGTGTGCTATGGCGGAGTCGACAGCTACGACTACCACGGTCTAGAAACCACACAGTGCATGATCGAGCGCCGCAAGGGCGGCGAGTCGGGCGTCAAGTGGCTGCAAGCCTATAGGGGTGAGAAGTTCTGGCAGGCCCTCAGCGACGGCGTCTGGTCGCGCGAGCTCATGGAAGCCGGCCTCAGTCGCAGCCACACCCTTAGCCAGGCACGCCCCGGCTTTAACGACGTCTTTCCCACCGTGGACGAAATGAAGCAGCTGTGCAAAGACCCCGTCGCCTACGTATACGAGCACGTCGACGGACTGCAGTCGACCATGCTGATGATGAGCGGCTTGGTAGAGGATTTCAACTTCGCCGCACGCATCAAGGGACAGGACGAGCCCCTCTCGACGCAGATGTATTTGCCGATGCCGGCGGCACGCACAACGCTGGCCAACTTTTTCTCACCGCTGGTCAACAACGTCGAGCAAATGTTTCTAACCGGCCAACCAACCTATCCCGTCGAGCGCACGCTGATGACGTCTGGGCTGGTTATTGCCGGCGTCGACAGCCTGCACGAAGACCAGGTTAAGATCGAAACGCCTCACTTAGAGAGCGTGCAGTATCAGCCAACGGAAGAATCCACGTTCTGGAGAACGTGAACATGCGCCTAGGAGCGCACGCACCGAGACGAGATAATAACGCCGAACCGCACAACGCCCATTGCACCGGAGCAACCCAACTATGAGCCGCAAGCGCATCGCTGTCGTCGCCACAATCTATCGCTACCTTTCCCACGCCCAGCACTTTGCCGATCGCTTTATGGTCGGTTATCCCTACGGCGGCAAATGGCACCATCCCGATATGGATGTGGTCTCTCTGTACGTCGACCAAAAGCCGGAGGGCGACCAAAGCGCCGACCGCGCCCGCGAATTCGGCTTCGACGTCTATCCAACCATCGCCGAGGCGCTGCGCTGCGGCACCGACAAGCTATCCGTCGATGCCGTGCTAATTATCGGCGAGCACGGCGAATATCCGAACAACGACAAAGGCCAAAAGCTCTATCCGCGCTACGATTTTTTCAAAGAGTGTGTTCAGGTCTTTGAAGAAGACGGCCGCGCGGTGCCCATTTACAACGACAAGCACCTCTCCTACAGCTTCGACAAAGCCAAGGAGATGGTCGACGATGGCCACCGCCTCGACTTCCCCATTTTGGCCGGTTCGTCCCTGCCCGTGACCTGGCGCCTGCCCGACGTCGAGTTGGAGAAAGGCTGTGAAGTGAGTGAGGCTCTGATGGTCGGCTGCGGCGGCTCCGATCCAATGGACTACCACGCGCTCGAAGCCATGCAGTGCATGATCGAGCGCCGCAAAGGGGGTGAGACAGGCGTTAAGCAGGTGCAGATGATCGAGGGAGACGATGTGTGGAAAGCGCTCGATGAGGGCCGCTTCTCGCGCCGCCTGCTCGAAGCAGCGCTCTCGCGCAGTGACACGCCCTGCGGCAAGACGGACGAAGACGGACGCACGCAGGACCTGCTGGGCAACGGCGAATTGCCCGTGCTCGTCGAGAAACCGGCCGCCTACTTTATCGAGCACAACGACGGTCTCAAGACCACGCTGCTAATGCTCAATGGAGCGATCAAAGACTTTTGCTTTGCGTGCGAGGCCGACGGCGAAGTCGTATCTACGCAGTTCTTTCTCTCACCGACGCCCAACGTCACCTACTCGGCCTGTCTGGTCGCCAAAATTGAAGAGATGATCGAAACGGGTGCGGCGCCCTTTCCAGCCGAGCGCACCCTTATTGTCAGCGGTGCACTAGAGAGCTGCCTAACCTCAAAGGTAGAGGATCACAAAACGCTGGAGACTCCGCATCTAAGCGTGGTCTACGAGGCGCCGGACGAGTCGCAACACGCGCGCTTTTAAATGCGTTGAACCTATCGCTGGCCGAATGGGCCGCCCTCTCCTGTGCGCTGATTTGGGCAACCAACGGCCTGCTGCTGCGCACCCAGTCCGAACACGTTACGCCCGGTGCCATGAACGCCATCCGCTGCGCCGTGGCGGGCGCGGCGTTTTGGCTGGCCCTTCCCTTTGACAGCATTCCTCTTGTCGGCCTGCTAGAGGTAACGGCCGCCGAGTGGATCATGATGCTGGCCGCGCTCAGCCTAGGTGTGGCTCTGGGCGACACGCTTTACCTAATTGCCATGAAAGAGATCGGCGTCTCGCGCACGCTGGCGCTGACGGGCACCTTCCCACTGACAACACTGTTCTGGCAGACCCTCCTACTCGATGCCCCCTTTAATCCGACCCTGCTATTGGGCAGCGCGCTCGTCGTGGGCGGACTGTTCTTCCTATCGCGCAGCGACGCGGCAGGCGAACGACCCGTGCGCCTGCAGTGGGGCATCGCCCTATCGCTTATCGCCGCTCTGTGCTGGGGCTTTTCTGCCACGTTACTCAAACCGGCCACCGTACACATGAGCGCGATTCAGACCAACGCCATTCGCATGCCGCTGATCGCGCTCCTGCTATTTGTAGTGCGCGTCCTGCCCAGCGGCAACGAGCGCCTGCGCGGCATCCGCGTCCGCAGTTTACTCATTGTCGGTGCAACGGGCCTGCTTGGTATGGGCGTGGGCGCCTATCTTTTCATTTACGCGATCACACAGGCCAATCCGGCCAAGGTCGTTACGCTAACCTCGAGTTCGCCGCTGTTTGGCATGCTGCTAGCCGCCGTCTTTTTGGGAGAAAAAATCACGCCGCAGATCGCCCTGGGCATGGCCTTGTGCATGGGAGGGGTCTACGCCGTGCTATAACATTCTAAGCAATCGGATCTACGCGCTGAGGTCTACGCCGTACCACCAAACCTTACGCCGTATCCGCACGCTGGCCCCCTGTGAAATACTCATGAATGTGTTCTTTAGGTAGAGCAAGTCAAAAAAGAGCTGATCGGGTCGATGCTGTACTGTGCCGCCATCGACTTCCTTCCACTGAGCAATGGTTTCTACAAACACGCAGTCTTCGCCTATCAGCGTAGCAGACAAGACATCGCGGATAAAATACGCCCCCTTTGACCAAAGCTCCGTATTGTCTTTGTACTCCAGCGCGTACGGTATGCCGATTAGATCCCTGCCGTGACGCGCTTTATCGTACACGCGCTGACGCTGGTCCCTATCAGTCTCGGGCGCGCGCGCGTCCCACGCTCCTCCATCTTCTAACTCTACGTTAGAAACTTCCGTATAGTGATGCGTGCAACACAGATAGTCTTTTGTCGCGTATTTACCCAGTCCCTCGACGCCGGACTCAGTTATCTCACCGTATACATCTGCCAACATAGCGTCAACAGCAGGCACTCCGGTCCAATGGGCTACAAGGGGTTTATCGGAAAGCAGCAGGCTGGGATCATAGTTTAACAACTCCATCGCACGACAGCAGAGGTTCATATTCAGTCGATCTTGGCCTGCGATGATTCGACCTAAGGTATTGTTGGTGACGCCCAATGCACCGGCTAGGTTTGTTTGGCTCCATCTGCGTTTTTCCATAGCCTGCGCGAGGCGACTGCCAATCATTTTTGAGTAATCTCGCTTTTCTTGGTAGCCACTCTGTGGGTCTTTCCCCACGTCGCTTGACTCCACGCTGTGCGCGGTTTTATTCCGTGCATCGTTCAGCTTAAACCACACTTTACGCCGTACGCGCACACTTGCACCTTTTGAAATGCTCATGAACGAGTTCTTCAGGTACAACATTTCTCCGCAGACAAACTGACTTTGCAACGCGTCGTCATTGATCGTTCTACGCTGGATATCTACCTGCACAAAAACGCAATCCTCGTCTACCAAGACCGCAGAGGCCACGCTGCGCTCAAAGCGGGTGCCCATTGATCCGAGGAGGTTTTGTTTTCTCTCTAACTCGAACGGTATACCTAGCAGGCTTCTTCCCTGATGAGCCTTGTCGTACACGCGCTGTCGCCGTTTCCTGTCTCCTTGCTCTGCGTCACGGTCCCACGCCCCTCCCTCCTCCAGATCGCAATTGGCGTCCATTATGTAGTGGTGCGAACAGCACAAATAGTCTGCCGTCACATACTGGCCCAACCCATCGACGCCGGACTGGCTCGTATCGCTGTACACGTCCGTCAGCATCGCATCAATAGCGGCAAGACCGGTCCAACTGCCCGCAATGGGTTCTTCGGTGAGGAGCAGGCTCGGATCGTACTCCATTAGCTCCATCGCGCGACAGCAGAGGTTCATATTCAACCTCTCTTGGCCAGCTATGATACGGCCCAGCGTGTTGTTAGTAACGCCCAGTGCATCGGCTAATCGAGTCTGACTCCATCTACGCGCCCGCATGGCCAGAGACAGCCGGTTGCCAATCTGTCTCGAATACCGAACCTCCACCCCCTCGGCGGTTTTACCCCCGCTGCGAGACGTCTCCCTCGCACGGTCTAACTGAGCTTTGCGCACACTCAAATCGCACATCTCCTATTAGATCACATGGTACTCGTTAGATTTCTCTATCTCTTCGGGTTAACATACAGTCCTGCACAGAAGGATTCAAACATAAAAACTCACTGTACAACGAACGCCTGATGCATACCGCTACCTTTGGTCTGCCGCCTGCATTGATATAGATTTAAGCGGGCATCGCGCGCCTCTTTTAGGCCCGGTCCCGTTTCGCACTGGCACCAAAGGAATCCGCATGCCACGCCAAATGCCGTCTAAACCCGAGCTTTCACACCGATGGCCAGCGCATCAACTGTTGGGGCTCGCCCTCTTCGTCCTGCTGACAGCCTGCTCGGACAGCGATCAATCTGCTTCCAACGCAGTCGAATTTACGCGCTGGACCAACCCCGTTACCGACGCAGTTGTCGAGCTGCCCGAAGGATGGCGCCACAGTCCAGATACGGCGACCAGCGGCCAAACCGTCGTCGGCTACTTTCTGCCGCGCTACGCTTGGATGAAGGGCGAGTACGGGCATATTAGCCTGCACTACGAAGACCTATCGGATAATCCGCTCAGCATAGAAGAGTACAGCGAGCGCCTGGCTGCCTACCTGCAGCGCCAAGCAGAAAGCATCACGCAGACGGTCTATTCCAAGGGGTCTGAAGTAGAGAAGGCGCATTTCGAAGTAGAGACGATTTACCAGCGCAAGCGCAAGGTGCTGCGCTGCCTAGTCTGGACGCGCGGCGACGGACACTTCTGGTATGCCATTACCGAACTGCTGGCCAGCGACCGAGCCTTTATTGCCCAAGCCACGCCCATCGTCGATTTACTCGTAGAGAGCGTCGCGCCTAAACCCGCACCTTGACGACGACCTTCTTAACCGGCTGCGACACGTCGATGGCCATACCCGGCATATGCGCATCCTGCGGCTTTAGAATGGTAAAATAGCCGGCGCGCAGAGTGTAGAACTCTCCCACACCTTCCAGCGTATAGAAATCTTTTTCCTCGTCGTAGGGATTGGCCTCCATGCCCTCGACCGGACGATATCCCATATGTTCGATGCCGGATGCTACGTACTGCACGTCGAGGTAGGCGTGGTGCGCCTCCCAGAAGCCCTCGCTCTTGGGCTTGGAGTCGTATTCCTGCACTAGTGCATAGACCGCATCGCCGTCTATATCGTAGCGATCGGGTGCCACCTGATTAAAGTCCGTCTCCTGCAGATAGCGCAGCGCCTTCTCAATACCCGCACCCAGCGCGTAGTACTGTGCGGCGTTTTTCAGATCGTCGACAATCATACTCTCCTCCGTAGATGTTTCAGTTTTATCACAGACGCGCGAAGCGCGCTACACATGGCCCTTCGTCTTAGACGGCTCAACCGGCGGCCGTCAGAGAAAAAACTTTACGCATAACCTACTTACTTCACAACTATTTGACGCCCCGTAGGACACCTGCCACAATCGCTTAGCACGCCTTTTGCAAACCTTGCTACCGTTCGCATAACGTCTTCTGAGATGCACAGGCGGGAGTATAGTCCAATCGGCATAATAGGGTGGCGCACCGTCGCGCCCAGCGCAGTTTTGCTCTTTGGCGTCGCACTGCTAGCCGCAGTTTGCTACCGCGTTTATCATCCCGACACGCCAGGAGACGTTCGGCGCCACTGGGCAGCCTTGCTAAGGGGAGCGCAGTACCGAGGGCTACTAGACGTCACGCTACAGACGCACCAGACCAACTGCGGACCGGCCGCGCTACACATGGCACTGGCCAGCCTGGGAATCGACCGCTCGCTTGCCGAGATCGAAGCGTTCGCAGGCACCAACCGCAGCGGCACATCGCTCTTTGCCCTAAAACAGTATGCAGAACGGCAAGGAGCACGCACGTCCCTATGGCGCTTAAATCTGAGCGGTCTGGTGGCGCGAAACGGGCTGCCGACGATCGCCTTTGTCAGGGAAAACCATTTTGTCGTCATAGACTCTGTCAAACCGGACGGCAGCGTGCTGCTGCGCGATCCAGCTATAGGACGGCTGCACATGAAGCGCACTGCATGGGAGCAGATTTGGCGGGGCGAAGTCATGCTGCTCAGCGTGCCGTGACACCCTTTTCACCGTGTGGAGGGACGGAATTCTCTCACGACCGGGACCCATAAAGGAGCATACATGATCAGACACATCACCATCAGACGGACCTGCGCAGCGCTCATGGCAGTGGGGCTCTTAGCCCAGTGCACCGTGCCTAAACACGGCGCAATACCCGCCAAACCAATCGCTGCGTGGGAAGCGCAGCAAATAAAGGGGAGCGCGCTGGGCGTGGTCTCCATACCGTGGTCCATCTACATAGCTGCACTAACGGTCGATGCCGCATTTATAACTAGCATGGTAAACCTATTCATAGAATCCAGTAAAGCCGCAGAGGACAAAAAGCCCGTAGGCGCTCTGTAAGAAACGCGGGAAAGCACAGTATACCACACGGTGAATAGGCCGAGCTGCCGGCATCCGTCACGGGGCCGGCAGCTCTGAGCCTAGCCGGTTCCGCACACCATTGGGCGACGGGTTGAGATCGCCTTTAAAAACGGACGAGAATAACGCCATGACAGATAGGCCGCAGATCCACTCCATACAGATAGGCGATAGAGCATTCACCCGCATGCTCAGCCTGCCCTTTATTCGCACGCACTGTGGGGCAGCCAGCGCGCTCGTTCTTTGTGGGGCCGCGTACTTTTTCCTACCCGTGCTCGAACGCGTTACCGTGCAGGCCTTCAGCCCAAAGCAGTATGTCCTTTTTTATCAGCACATCCTCCTCGCCGCGCTCTTAACGGTTTTGGTCTGCGCGCTGTCCCACATAGAGCGAATCCCCCTGAGCGCACAAGCGCTGGGGCTCTCGCTCCGCATTCCGCGCGAGAGAAAAAACTTTGTGCTGCCCTACGTCACACTCATGGCGCTAGCGAGCCTGTCTATCAGCCTATTCCTAGGCTACTTCAAATACAAAGGCGTTCCCATACACCAGCTTGTCCTCCCGCTGCCCGTCGAGCTTTTATCGCTGCGTGCGGCAGACGGTCCGGGCGAGCATCTACTGGCGATACTTCCTTATGCCATAAGCGTGCTCGTCTTATCACCTATCGTAGAGGAAATATACTTCACGGGAATCGTTTTCCCGGCGCTGCGCAACCGGCTTGGCCTCGTGGCCGGAGCCTGTCTTACCGCATCTATTTTTGCGCTGTTTCACCCGAGTGCCAACGTGCTGTCCGACGGAACATGGATACCCTTCTTTGTCATCGCCGGCGCACAGCTCACCTCCTGTGCACTCTACCAGGGCACGCGCTCGCTCTACCCTTCTATCGCCTCGCACGCACTGCGCAACTTTACCGTCTTTTTTCTCGGAGTCAGCGCACTGTATTAGTCGGCGCGCTGTGGGTGCTGTGGGATCGTACGGAGCGTGGTTTAAGCTTGGCTGCCGAGCTCAAAGTCGGCCATGCGCTCGAGGACCTTTAAAATGGCGATGTGATCGGCCTGAGCGTCACCGTGCGCCAAACAGCTGTTGTATAGCTGCCATGCGTTGGTCGCGCTCGGCAGCACCATGCCCAATTCCTTGGCTGCGCTGACGGCCAACCCCAAATCTTTTTGCTGCAGCTCTGCGCGAAAGCTCTGCTCAAAGTTTCGCTCCAGCATGCGCTGGCCGTGGTTTTCCAAAATGAGAGAGTGGGCCGCACCGCCCATGAGCGCCTGGCGCACCTTGTGTGGGTCGGCCCCTGCCCTGGCGGCAAAGAGCAAAGCCTCGGCCACCGCTTCTACCGTGATGCCAACGATAATTTGGTTGGCTACCTTGCACACCTGACCATCGCCGTTGCGCGTGCCGATCAGCGTGACCGTGCTGCCCATCACGTCAAAAAGCGGTTTGATCTGGGCGAACGCGTCTTCTGGACCGCCCACCATAATAGTCAGTTCGCCGGTTTCTGCGCGCCCCGCGCCCCCAGAAACCGGCGCGTCCAAATAGGCACATTCCAGCGCGTTTATGCGGTGCGCAAAATCGATGGTTGCCGTTGGCGAAATAGAGCTCATATCGACGACCGTCTGGCCGGGCTCTAGTCCGTTGGCCACGCCGTCCTCGGCAAAGAGCACCGTTTCCACGTCAGGCGTATCAGGCACCATCACAACGACGATATCAGATGCGCGGGCGACTTCGCAATTGGTCGGCTTAACCCGAGCGCCGCCGTCGAGCAGATCCTCAGGCAGCGGAGGATCAAAGTCGACCAAGACCAGTTCGTAGCCGGCTGCCTGCAGGTTGCGGGCCATGGGACAGCCCATAATGCCCAGGCCGATAAAGCCTACAACAGGTTTATCGCTCAAACGTTTTTCCTCCTAGAGATCGCCCTCTTCTGCGATGGTATCCCAGCCGGCAATGCGCACGCTGTCTTCTATCTCGCCGATAGCGATATTGGCAAAAGTCAGCGCTAGAGTGCCCTCCTCCAGATGACCGCCAAAGCCGTTACGTTCATCGGAAAAATCAATGTGACAGTGCACTTTGCCGTCGAGAATAAATCCGTTGAACGAGCAAATGTCGAGCGGCTGAATGCTCTTGGGATAGCTCTCTTTGGGCGGCAGTTCGTTACTCATCACCACGTGAAAATGCGAGTGGCTGCAGGAGCCAAAACCGGTCAGGATCAGTCCATTTTTAAGGCCGTGCTCCTGGACGGCCTGACGCAGGCCCAGCAAAATATCTTCGCCCGGTGCAATGCGCACCAGCACCACTCGTTTCATACTCGTTTCACGCGAAATCACGGCAATCTCCTCTGGTTATGCGGCACCACACAGTCGCGGCGCACGATCTCACTCTGTATGCATCACGCAGGATTGGGAAAACACAGAACAGGCCCTCAGGGCGCGCAAAAGAGACCAATGCGACGCAGCCGAACGGGGGCGCGCGACGCTTCGATGCGCAGGCGAACGCGCCGTACTACAACGCGACTGAAACGCTCCAAACGCTTGTAGCCGATACAGCCTCCGCGAACTATTTCCTTCCACTGGCCGTCGTGCCAACCCTCTAGGACGAAGCGTTCGACGCGCTGGCCCTCTTCAATGGCCTCCTGCAGCAGCAGGCGATCAACCGTCTTCTCAGCGCCCAGATCTAGCGCCAGCTCATCAACGTCTGACCCGGCAGACCAATATGTATCCCACGCACCGTCCACGGCCGCGTCCCCCCCTTGCGCGGTGCGCGCTACATCTTGGTCAAACGTTGCGTCAAGGGCGGCGCGCAGCTCCTTCAAGCGAGCGACATCGTTTTCGTGAAAGAGGCCGCGCTGATCCGGAGGCACGTTGAGCAGCAGCACGCTGTTGCGTCCGACGGACCGGTAGTAAATGTCCAGCAGATGATCGAGGGACTTAACCTGCAGGTCCTGCGAGGCGTGGTAAAACCAGCCCGGCCGGATTGATACATCGCACTCGGCCGGGTACCAAAAGGTTACTTCGTTCTCTGCCAGATTATCGCGGCTGCCCAAATCGTTGGCACCGTTGTCCACCTCGAGAAAGTCAACGCCGCGCTCGCCCTGACCGCGCGGACCGGACACTACGCTCCACTCGTCATCGCGCGCCAGACCCGACTCGTTGCCCACCCAACGCACGTCCGGCCCGCAGATAGCGATGGCCGCCTCGGGCTGAAGCTGACGCACGAGCGCGTAGTAGCTATCCCAGTCGTACTCTTGCCGTTTGCCGTTGGGTCCCTCGCCGCAGGCACCGTCAAACCACACCTCTGCTATGGGTCCGTAGTTGCTCAACAGCTCGCCCAGCTGCGCACGAAAAAAGGCGTTATACGCAGGTGAGTCGCCGTAGCTGCATTCGTGGCGATCCCACGGCGAACAGTAAATGCCGAATTTCAATCCGGCGCGGGCACACGCCGCACTAACTTCGGCTACAACGTCTCCACGTCCGTCGCGCCACGGGCTATTTTTTAGCGAGTGCTCGGTGTGTGCGCTGGGCCACAGACAGAATCCGTCGTGATGCTTAGCCGTAAGAATAAGCAGCTTTATACCGGCGTCGCAGCAAGCGCCCACCCACTGGTCCGCATCAAACTCCGTCGGATTAAAGAGTGCGGGATCTTCCGCGCCGTCTCCCCACTCGCGATCGGTAAACGTATTGATACCAAAGTGGGCAAACGCGATATACTCCAACCGCTGCCAAGCCAGCTGGCGCGCCGTCGGGCGCGCCGCCAGCGCGCGCGCTAAGACGCGGTCATTATCCTGTGAATCTGCCATAGAGCAAGCCTACTGCGCCGTCTTTTGACGCCGCCGTTCGCGCGCGTTGCGCGGCATTTTTTCCCGCAGCTGATTCACGCCGTTTTCTCCCTTGGTCAGATTAAAGGCGTCGTAGAGCTCACCCGTAGCCGTATAGGCGCGGTAGACCAATTCGTCTCCGTCGACTTCGATGATTTGATAGAGCTGCGTGTCCTCGGCCACGCGGCGCATAAGCGGATGAACAGCGCTCTCATACATCTTGGGACCGCTGACTGAAACCACATATACCGTGCCGCTGTCGTCGTCGCGCACGCTCAACCCGCTGCGCACGTTGCGCGTGCGCCCGTAGGTATGGTCGTGTCCCTGTAGGACCAAATCCACTTCGTGGCGATCGATAATGGGCATCCATAGGGCACGCAGATCGGCGTTGTCGCGACCAGCCGCTGCTGAAAAAATGGGATGGTGGAACGTCAGCACCGTCCAGTGCTGCGGGTTATCGGCCAGCACGCCGTCGAGCCACGCGACCTGCTTTTCAAGCTGCTCGTTGGTATTGAGCACGACGATGCGCACGCCCTGATAGTCGACGTAATAGACCGTCTCTTCCAAGCCTTCCGGTCCGTGCGCTGGCAGGGCAAACTGCGGGCGCCAGTGCGTCGACAGGTGGCGCCCGCCATCCTCGTCGGATCCGTATTCGTGGTTGCCGGCCGCTGCAATACTCGGCAACATACCGTTGAGCCACCCACCCGCATTAAACCACTCGCCCCACTGCGCGTCGCGATTGTGGCGGTCGATCAAGTCTCCAGCGTGGACGATAAAGCGCGCATCGCTGGCGTGCTTGTAGGCCTGGCGAATTACGCGCGACCACTGCGACTTAACCTCTCGCTGCGCGTCGCCAAAGTAAATAAACGAAAACGGCTTGCGCTGACGGCTGGCCGTGCGAAACTGGAACCACTCACTCCAGTTGGCACCGTCGCCAACGCGATAGGCGTAAAGCGTTTCGGGTAGGAGTCCCTTAAACTCTGCGGAGTGATAGCTGGCCTCGCCCAAATCCGTCGATAGCTTCTGCGTAGTCGCCAACACCGTTACCGCATCATCTTGCATCCCCTCAATGCGGCCAAAGCCACCGTGCGGCGTGGCCACCGTGAGTTCAGCCACCGCGCTGTCGACGCGCGCGGCCGTGCGCCAGGTAACCGCCTGCGAGGTAGCCGGGTCGTCCGTCCACGTCAGCACAATCCGATCGGGCACATCGAGCGGACGGTGCAGCTCGGCTTCTGAAACGGGTTCCGGCGTGTGGGCGTGGACTGCTGCTACCTGCAGAGCAAACACCAGCGCAGACAGCGCGATCGTTATTGTGAAAAACATGCCATTCCTTTCGACGTTTACGGCGGTGCAATATCACACCGCATTCAAAGAACGAATACGGGACGTGCACTTGGCAAGGCGCGCGCCATCACGCCGTGCCTCATAAAAAATGAACCGCTACAGAAGCCGACGACGATGCGTTGGTCCTAGCCTAAATCCGTGTACTTGGCAATGGGTGCTGCGTGTACCGTGCGCTCGGCGTCGGCCTGCAGCGCGTCAATTTCGCGCTGAGCGGCCTGCACCTGTGAATCGCTATCGAGGACTTCGAGCCCCATGCGCACGCGATGCGTCTGACCTGGGCCCAGCTTTACCAAGCGCCCGTGGGTGCGTTCAAACGCCTTGGCGTTGGGATAGTCCGTTGCCGGCTCCAACCCCGTCACGTAGCCATCGGCTTCTGAGGCCGTATTTTTCCACTGAGTAAACGCCGGTAGCTCGTTCTTGTTGAAGCGCAGCAGAAGCGCCCGATCGGCGGCCGCATTGCGCAGCATGGCCAGCGTGGCACCGCTGTCGTCGGCCAGCAGATCATACCAGTACACCTGTTCGACGTAGCCCGCCGTCGGTCCCAAGTACTCCTCGTACGCATCGAGTCCCTCAACCGCGCGCGGATCGCGCGGCGCCACTTCCCGGGCGGCCACCTCCAGACGCGAACCCGCCTCGAGAAACGGCGCGCCAAAATTGCAGTGATAGAGCAGCTCCATCTCGGCGGCGATGCCCTTCATGTTGGTGACCTCATCCTCGATAAGCAACTCGTTAGACCCCACCCGCGTCGAAGCCGTAGCCAGCAGCCTGTACTGCGGACAGAACAGCCCTGCCTCGTGCACTTCGCCGCGCACCACGAGCGTAGCGGGATCGCCGGGTAGGACCAGGATCTCCACCCGCCAAGCGGGTAGGTTCGCGATTTTACCGTGCAGCGTCAGGTCGACCTGCGTCGGCACGCCCATATTATTGGGCACGACGTCCGGCCCTGGAGCCCCCGTCGAGTCGAGGCCACAGCGCACGATGGCCTCGTCAAAACCCGCCAACCAGCCCAGTCCGCCGCGGTCCTGCAGATCGACCAGATTGGGGTGAACGGGTCCGCGCACCGGCGAGTTCCAGCCGATGTCTAAGCCGTTGTAGCGACCTTTCCAAATCCCCATACCGCGCGTAGGCAAAATGGAGAACGACAGGGCGCCATTGTCCACTTCTATAACGTCCACGCCGTCGCCGGGCCCCCCGCGCAGCACGCGTTTCTCAATAGACCAATCTCCTTCCATGCCGAGGTCGGCAGGCGTCAGCTTAAACGTCTCCAGCCATATATCCCGTTCGGCGTCTGTCAGTACCCAAGACTTTGCTGCTGTCATGATTCCCTCTCCTTGTCGAATCTATATTTCCAATCTTCGTTTTCGTATTTTTGCACCGCGCAAGAGCGCGCTACAAGGTATAGGAGATGGCGCGTGCAAAGTCAACGAAGCGCAGAGCCGTTGAGGTGCGCCACAAACTGAATTATCTTGCTGCTGAACATCGCGTCGCACCAGCAAAGGAGGAAGACGTATGAGCACAATCCCCAAGCGCACCTTAGGACACACAGGCCTTGAAGTCGGCACGCTCGGCTTTGGCGGCGCCCCGCTGGGCGACCTGTTTGAAGAAGTTTCCAATGAGTGCGCCCAGTCAACTCTGCAAGCGGCCTGGGATGCCGGCATCCGCTACTACGATACCTCACCCTTTTACGGCTACGGCAAGAGCGAACACCGCTTGGGCTATTTTCTGCGCGACCAGCAGCGCGATGATTTCGTTCTCTCGACCAAGGTGGGACGCGTCTTTAAAGCTGCGCGCGATCTCAAGACCTTCGATAAGGGAGGCTGGATCGGCGGCCTGCCCTTCACATTCCACTTTGACTACAGCTACGACGGCATTATGCGCTCGTGGGAGGACAGCCTGCAGCGCACCGGACTCAACGCCGTCGACCTGCTGCTAATCCACGACTTAGACAGCTTTTTCCACGACAGCGAACAGCGCTTCTCCGCCTATCTGAACCAGCTCATTACCAGCGGGTGGCGCGCGCTAGAGGAGCTGCGTTCGCAGGGACTGATCAAAGGAGTGGGAGCCGGACTCAACCGCATGGGAGCCCTGCCGCGCCTGCTCGATGCGGTTGATCTAGATTTTTGCATCATCGCCATGCCCTACACGTTGCTCGACCAAGAAGTCTTAGACGAGGAGTTTCCCCTGTGCCAAGAACGCGGCGTGCACGTCGTCATCGGTGCCGTATTCGCCTCGGGCATTCTCGTCAATGGACCGGTAGAGGGCGCGCGCTACGCCTACGAACCAGCGTCGGAGGAGATACTAGAAAAGACGCGGCGCATTGAGGCCGTGTGCCAGCGTCACGATGTGCCGCTGCCGGCTGCCGCCATGCAGTTTCCGCTGGGCCACCCGCTGGTCACCTCCATCATACCCGGCGCCATGGCGCCTGAGCACATAGCGACCAACGCTGGTTGGTTCCAACATTCTATACCGACGGCACTGTGGGAGGAACTCAAGCAGGAGGGACTGCTGCGTCCGGACGCACCGACGCCCTGAAGCGCTTAGTCGAGAGGCCGCACGCGCAGGGCCAGATAGGGCCGACCGGGTAGTTCGAGCTCCACCTTGCCCTCAAAGACACCGAGCGTTTCAATCTGCATATCCCAGGTGTCAATTACGTCGACGGCGTAGCGCCCGCGCTCGGGCAGGCCGTTTTCAAAGTGGCGCGGCTGGTGTTCACCCAAATAGATCAGCCGATAATCGCCGCAGCCGCCGGCCGGCGTGCGATCCCAGGGAAAATCGCCCGAAAGCGGCTCGATGCCGCGTGGACCCTCTTCGACAATGCGACGCAAAAAAGCGATGCGCGGCGCGCTCTGCCCGTGCAGCACGCCCCCCTTTGACCACCACAGCACGTCTTCTGGATGTTCATACGTTTCGCCGTGCCCGGCATATCCGCCGTAGCAGACGCTAATCCAAAAGCGGTGGACCAGCTCGCGCGCGGTGATATTGCCCCAGTTCCGCTTAATATTGCCCTCGTATTCGCACTCGTCGTCAATGACCGGCTTGCCGTACTGCGCGCGCCACTGCCGCATGCGCTTGACGTCCCAATACTGCACGCAGACGTGCGTCACGCATTCCTTTGTATGGTCATAGCTGTGCTCATAGCGGCCGTTGTGAATAGAGCGCAGATGGTCGTAGGGATCGCCCAAACGGACGATGTCAAAAAACCGATCCCACACTTCCATCGGCTTGTCGCGCAGCATAAAGTCGTACTCGTTGGCCATCGACCACCAAACGTTAGCATAGGACGACAGGCGGGCTACCACGTAGCGCAGATAGGCGTAGTCGCTCTCGTGCGGCATGGTGGAAAATCCCCAGCGATCGTAGGGATGAAAGAGAATCAAGTCGGCCTCAATGCCCAGATCGCCCAGTTCCTCAACGCGCCGCTCAAAGTGGCGGAAAAAATCGACGTCGTAACGGGTGAAATCCCACTCGCCATCGCTTCCCTTTTCAAACGGATAGTACGCAGGCTCGTTCTTGTTGAAGATGTAGTCTTTGGGAAAGACGCACATGCGCATCTTGTTAAAGCCGGCCGTCTTCAGCGTTTCGAGCGTTTGCTCCTCCAGTGCGTCCCCCTGATGGGCCCAAGCATAGCAGGTCGTGCCGAAGGGATAGTAGGGCGTGCCGTCGGCATGGGCGAAGTGAAAGGTATCGCGCACCCGCACCGGACCGTGCCGGTCTGCGCCGGGCTGCACGCAGGCGAAAGCACCGCTCTGACCGCTTAGCGCGTCGACGTTGCTCTCCGTCACATAGGACCACTGGCCGAGCTCGGTGGGCATAAAGCGAATGCGGTAGACGCCCTCTCCATCGTAAAAGCCGTCGACGCGCATCCTCTTCTGGCCGTTGCTAAACTCGGCGCTCAGCTGCACGTCGACAAAGGGATTGCCTGCGCTCGGTCCAGCCAGCCGCACTTCAAAACGCGCCCACTGCTCTACCGCTGTATCCATGTGATCCGCTCTCTTTCCACGCGCCGTGTATCCTGCAGTGACCGCCTAGCCGCCGTAAATCACCGGACTATAGGCCGGCTCGTCGAGGTGTGAAACGTAGTAATTGTCGCTTTCGGAGACGGGGGTAGCGCGCTCATCGCGCAGGTGGACGGCTAGACTGCAGCGCGCATTGGCCGACGTATTGGCGTGACTTCCGTGAAACGTCAGACAGTGGTGCAGACTCACGCCGCCGGCCGGTAAGAGCGCGGCACATTCTTCCCAAGCCGCATCGGCCGCTGCCGATATGTGCGCCTGCAGCGCCGCCTGATCCGACGAGAAAAAGTCACCCTCACCGAGAAAGCCCCAGCGCTGCGATCCGCGCACAAAGGACATGGGACCGGCGTCTTGTCCGACGTCGCTCAGCGCGATCCACGCCGTAAAGAGCCCATCTTCTCCCTGCCAATATGGCCAGTACTGGCGGTCTTGGTGCCATCCAACGTGACCGGCCGCCGCCGATCCGGGCGGTTTGATCAGGAGCTGCGAGGCCCACACCTGTATGCGCTGAGATCCCGTGACGGCCGCCAGATGCGAGCCGAGATTGGATTTGACCAAAAGGTCGTACAGCCCTTTGCTGGCCAAGTGCGCGTCGTTGATCTTGCACAGCTTTTGCGGATCGTATCCAGGATGCGAAGACGGCGGCACGCCCGTGTCGTAGCGCTCGTCGCGCACCGCTACGAGCCCCGCCTGCGCCCTCGCCAGCAGCGCGTCGTCAAGGACTCTATCGGGCCACAGAAAAAAACCGTCCCGTCCATACTGAGCTGCAGATTCATCCATGCGTTTCCTCCGTTCGTTAGACTTAGGGGAGACTCTTCAGGAAGTCGACGAGCGCATCATTGGGCACGCCATCCCTTTCGACGCGAAGCGATGCCTCACCGTAAAGTCGGTAGGCACTTTCAGCCCACGACGTGTCGAATCCTTGCCCGACCCGGTGCAGCAGCACGTCGTGCGGAACCAGCAGCGCGGCGGCATTGGGCAACCCGCCGCCGCGCAGAATACCCGGTATGGGCAGACGGTTCAAATAGTCGTCGACGCGGTCCGTGACAAAACCGTCCACATCGGCGGCAATGCGCAGCCGCGCATCGGCTTCTAAAAGCGCGCCGGCTAGCAGCAGCCACAGGCCCGCACTGCCAAAGCCCGCCGCGCTGAGCTGCGCATATTGACCGTTCAATATATGGCGTAGCGCCAAGGCGATATCACCTACGCATTCGGCGTCGTCCGAGCGATTGAAAGTGCTAAAGTACGCCGTGCTGCCGCGTGGGCGTTCCGAATCCTGCGAGCCGATGTTTGTTCCCGTGCCAAAAGCGTCTACTGCATACACGGTTTGACCCGCTTCAAGCAAGGCCCGTACAACGAGCGGATCAAGCGCCTCCATGCCCTGGGCATGGACCAGCAGCGTCGCCTTGGACAGGTCGTTTTCCGAGAGAGCAAAGCGGCGCATGGGAACGCGCACGCCACGCTGTGCGCACACGAGTGTGCCTTCCTGACACGCCAGGCTCTCCCACTGGCCGTCGCGCACATTTTCGAGAGCGGCATCTGATGCTCTGTAGCCGACGGCCACGCGCAGCGCACCGCCTAGCACGCGGCGATTTTCTCCGAGCGCATTAAGCGTGTCCGGCTTGTGCGCGGCCACCTGCGCGCGGGCGGCCGCTATCTGCTGCGCCACGAGCGCTTCGTGTTCGGTGAGCGCGCCCTCGGGCAGCCCGTCAAAAAACGCCAGCAGGTTTTCGCGCGGCTCCATCTCATAGGCCGGCTCCCTAAAATCGGCGGCGACGGGCAGGTCACACACGCGCCCAAGCCAGCGGTAGACCGCCTCGCGCATCTCTTTGTTATAGCCGTGCGGCGCGTCGATTTGCACTTCCTCAACCCGATCACCGGCCCCGTACAGGTCGTAAATTTTTCTGATTGCCGGAAATTCCACCTCAGGCGTGTGCGCCGTCCAGTCCTGCGCCGAGGAGACCAGCAGCAAGGGCTTGGGAGCAATCGTCGCGCCGATGTCGACATTGTTCGTATCAAAGCGCAGCGCAGGCGCATTCTCGCACAGACAGCCGCCCTGCATATAGGCCGAAACCATGCACACCGGTGCGGCGGCAGCTAGGCGATCGTCGACGGCATAGAGATTGTACGTCTGCGTGCCGCCCCCCGATTCGCCCGTACACACCAGTCGCTGCGGGTCGACCTCGGGCAGCCCCTCGACAAAGTCCAGCGCGCGGATCGCGTTCCACAGCTGGAGGCCGAGAATCGAAAAGTTCCACAGCTGCTGTTCACCGTCTGCGCGCTGCCAAAAGGCGCGGTGCACGGTGCCGTAGTCTTCATCTTGGTAAGCGCCTGACAGATGGCGCGCGCTGTCGTTGTAGTCGACCATATCCCACATAAAGGCCGTGCAACCGATCCGCGCTAGGGTCAAGCCGCGCGCTAGGTAAGAAGCGTCGTCACTCTCATTGAGGCGACCCAGCCTAGCGTGTCCGTGTGGAGCCAGCACACCCGGATGGCCTCCCGGCGTTGGGTCGAGCGGACGGAAGAGCGTCCCACCCACGTAGAAGTTGGGCAAGCTTTGGAAATAGACTTTCTCCAAGCTATAGCCGTCGCGCTCAGTGCGATTCCAAATGCGCGCATTCAAGGGTGGCTTGTCTGGCATCGGCGATAGACCGGCGGCAAAGAGCACCTGCGCTCTCAGGCGCGCGCGCTCTTCTTCCCAGTCTGCGCGGCTAGCGTAGGTTGCGGGAACAAATTCCGTATCCCTATAAGGTAGGTCACGCCATCTGGGATCCACGATACCGACTCCTCTGTAGAGTGTTTGATTGCCGTGCAGCGCAGCACTAAGAAATACCGGCTGGCGCCTGTGGGCAAATAGAGGGGCACCGCCAGATGACCGTGCGTTTTACAGATGCCACGCAGCGTCTATATTTAGGCGCTAACTTCGCCCACAAAAACAGAACATCGAGAACGCTATGCAAGCCAACGCCGTAGTATTCACCGCACCCAATACCGTCGAATACGCCCCCGTCACCACGCCCGAACCCGGACCCGCCGACGTCGTCGTACGCGTGACCCACTCGTGGATCAGCAACGGAACGGAAGGTTCCTTTCTTCGCGGAGAGCGCATTGAAGGCGACACGCCCTACAGCGGAGAGCACGATCCCTGGCCCTTTCCCGTCGTCGCTGGCTATCAGAAAATCGGCATTGTAGAATGGGTCGGCGAGCAAATAACCGATCTGGCCGTGGGCGAAACGGTCTTTGCCACCATGGGCAAAGTCGAGGGCATGTACCGCGAACGCGCCGGCCAGATCTCACCCTCTATCGGCGGCCGTGACGGCATTTGGAAGCTGCCCGATGGCGTCGATCCGCTGGCTTTTTCTGGGCTCGTGCTCACGCAGGTAGGCTACAACGCCGGCACGCGTCCCAAAATAGAAATCGGCGACGGTGCCATCGTTATCGGCGATGGCTTGGTCGGCCAGTGGAGCGCGCAGACGCTGGCCTGGCGCGGCGCCCAAGTGCTCTTGGTGGGCCGCCACCCGGATCGCCTGGAAAAATTTGCCAACGCACCCTACTGCCACGTAGTCAACGCGCACGAGGAAGACTGGGTTGCCAAGGCCAAGGCGCTCTTTCCCGGCGGTGCCCAAGCCGCCGTTGATACGGTCGGCTCCATCGAGGTCATGGAGCAATTTCAACAGGTGGTGCGCCGCTGCGGCCACCTAGTCTCGGCGGGGTTTTACGGCACGCAGGACGCCATGGCGCTGCAGCCGCCCCGCTACGGCGAGTACTCGGTCGATCTGGTGTCGGGCTGGCAGCCGCGGCGCATGGACGAGACGCTGCATCTGATCGCAGCGGGCCAGCTGCAAACGCTACCGCTCATTACGCATCGCTTTCCCGCGGCTCAGGCGGCCGATGCTTGGGCGCTGATTGAATCTAAGCGCGAACCCGTACTCGGCGTTATTCTCGACTGGTAGTTCGCCCTGCCAGCCCATGCCTCTCATCACGTAAGGACCGACCACACCATGTCTACCGATATTCCCGCGACCGCTCACGTCCTGCAATTTACCGCTCCGGGACTGCCCGAATGGCGGCCCATGCCCGTGCTAGAACCGCAGGAGGACGAGGTCCTCATGAAGGTAAACGCCATTACCACCTGCCCGCACTGGGACCTACACATCAACGACGGCGAACCGATGTTTCCCAACATGCAGATGAACTATCCCTACACGCCGGGACAGCCGGGACACGAAGCCGTTGGACAGGTGGCCGCGCTCGGGCCAGGCGTCGATGGCTTGGAAGTGGGCCAGCGCGTCGTAGCCTGGCGCGATCGCGGTCTGGCCGTGCGCCAAGGCTGCTACGCCCAGTATGTGCCCTTTGCCGCCGACAGCCTGCTGCCGGTGCCCGACCACGTGCCCGACGAGCGCGTCGTCTCGCTAGAGCTGGCCATGTGCGTGCAGGTATCGTTTGACCAACTCGGCGTCTTTGGGGGCGTAGAGGGCAAACGGGTAGGCATCTCGGGGCTGGGTCCAGCCGGCTTGCTGGCCGCGCAGATGGCCCAGGCCTATGGAGCAGAAGAAGTGGTCGCCTTTGATCCACTGCCCGAGCGGCGCGCGTTTGCCCAACAGGTGGGTATCCAACAGACGCTGCCACCCGATGCAGAGGCCTTTGCCGCCGATCGCTTTGCCGACGGTGCGCTCGATTTGAGCATTGACTGCACGGGGTTCAAATCGGCGATCCAGTATCTAATGGATCGCACGCGCACGGCCGTAACGATCTTTGGCGTGCTCCGCGAAACCATTGAATACAACGCCTCGCACCGGCGCGGTGGGCTGGCCCTAGTCGGCTACGAGAACCACAATCTGGGCGCCGGCCGGCGCGCACTGAAGCTCATTGCCGACGGTAAATTAGATCTCGAACCGCTGGCCACCTGCGCACTCCCCTTCACGCGCTACGCGGAGGGACTCGAGATGCTGCGCAATAGGGAAGCCATCAAGGTGCGCTTTCTACCCTGGGCCGAATAGGCGCATAGACTCAACGCTATCTATTTACAAAAAGGAGAATTCTCTTGCGCAAATACGCAGTGTACCTGGTGAGCCTGCTGGCTCTCACGCTCCTGTCGACAGGGTGTCGTTCCACGATGCCTCAGGCCGATCCGAAAGCGACGATCAGCGCGCGCGTGGTCAGCATCAGCCAAGAGTATGCCAACATCAATACAGACGTGAGCGAAGAGGCGCTGGCGGCGCTGGGCATCGTGCGAGGAACGCAGTTTACGGCCGCTTTTGGACGGGAGAGAATCAGCGCCCTGCTGGGCAGCGACTACGGCGACGTGCCGCGCGGTGATTGGGTGGCTCTGATCGAGCGGGACGAACGCGATTCGACGCGCACCTACCTGCAGCTGGCCATCAGCTTTGGCAACGCGGCGACCGAAATCGGATGCGCCGTCGGCGACACCTTATACATAGAGCAGCCCTAGCGCCAAATACGTCCGATCGCCTCGATCTTATCGTCGCCCAGATAGCCATAGCGGTTGATCCACACGCCGTCGGCCTCACTGTCAGCCACCAGCTGTAGGCGCCGCGCGAAATCGTCTGTCGGGCCGTAGCCATGCACTAAAGGCGTAACGGCCATACCCGCTCCGGCCGCGGCCTTGACCTGCGCAATTTTGCGCAGCTGCGGCGCATCGGGTATCGGATGCGGTTCGTGCGGTTCTGGGTAGCCGTAGTCAGACAGCTTCTCTGCATCAATATCGTCCCCCAGATCGAGCAGCTGTGCCAGCGCGCGCGTGACCAGCGCTTCATCGAGGCCGCTGTTGTGCTGCATGAGCACGGCACCCCAAAATTCCACCATCGCCGACCAGTGCATCGTGTAGAGCTTGGGCGAAGCTGCGCTGCAGTGGCGTGCCGCACCGGCAAAGTCGAAACCCGTAAAGAGGGTAAAGGGCGGCATAAAGGCGTTGGCCGACAGCTTCTTGTCCTCGCCTCCGCAGGCCGTCAGCGCCGCGCGCCACTCGGCCAGCAGATCGACCGATAGCTCGGCCTTTAGGCGCAGCCACTCGGCAACGCCGGGATAGGCGCGCAGCGCGTTGAGCAAGCTAAACCGACCGCGCTCAGGGCTGGCCCAATCAGCCAGATGTTCGTTGCGCAAGCCGCCGTGTAAAAGCTCGTACAGGGCGCCGACCTCTCCCTTTATCCGCGCAAAGTCGAAGCCGCGCTCCTCGGCCCAGCGCTCGACGTGGGGACCAAAATCCTGAAACGCCTCGTCCAGCTTGTAGCAGGGATACTCCGGCCAATCCGGGCGAAACCCGGTGACGTCGGGGTAGGCTTCAAGCAGGTCGCGCACGTAGGCGCGCACGTAGCTGCGCACCGATGGACTGGCTAGGCTAGCCGTATTGGCCATGCGATTTTGGGGCAGCGATCCGTTGGGCAACCGCGGAACATCGTCCTCCATCAGTCCCGACGGCTGCGCCGCGCCCACCTGCAAATAAATCTCTAGGCCAGCCGCACGCGCGCCGCGCACAAAGTCACCTATAATGTGACCGTGTTCGGCCGTCAGGTCGTTGGCGCGACGGGGACTGTAGGGCGTATCCTGATAAAAAGATGCGTTGGGTTCATAGCTGGCGCCGCTGCGCACCCACAGCGAGCGCCTGCCCCACAGCGGCCGGTCAAAAAGGCGCGGCGAACTTCCGGCATCGTCGGGCGGCTGGAACGAACCTTCGCCCTCAGCGGCCGGAGCCGTCACCGTTGGATTGCACGCCACGGCGGTAGCGCCGCATTTCTCCATATTGGCCAGTACGCCCTCTACGCCTTCGTTGAGCACGTAGTCGCCCAGCACGGTAATCCCTAAAAAACGACGCTCTGTCATGATACCCTCCCCTGCATGTTCTCTCCGTTGTGCACAATTCTATGCACATGCAGTATAAACAAAGGACAAAAGGCTTGCCCATTCCGGCCTGCGTGCCGATTCTGTAACGCGTGCTTTTCCCGCAGTTTAAACCCGACAACAGAGAACGGACTGTGCGCTACCTCCTACTGTTTTTCCTACTCTTTTCCACAGCTCCGCATCTATCGGCCGAAGAACCGACCGATGAGCGCCTGGAGTGGTTTCGCCAGGCCAAGCTCGGCATCTTTATCCACTGGGGCATCTACGCCGTAGACGGCATCGACGAATCGTGGGCATTCTTCAACAAGTACATATCCTACGAAGACTATATGCGTCAGTTAGACGGCTTTACCGCTGAGCAGTATGATCCAAAAGCGTGGGCCCATCTCATAGCCAACAGCGGTGCGCGCTACGCGGTGCTGACGACCAAGCACCACGACGGTGTAGCCCTGTGGCATACGAAACTGAGCGATCTCAACGTCGTGGAAAAAACCCCCGCTGGACGCGATCTCGTAGCGCCCTTTGTGAAGGCATTGCGCAAAGAGAAGCTCAAGGTTGGGCTCTACTACTCACACTTAGACTGGTCTCACCCCGACTACGACGTCTTTATTCGCGGTCAATATCGATACCGCGACGATCCGGTGCGCTGGGAGCGCTTTTTGCGCTTTCATCGCGGTCAGCTCGAAGAGCTCGTCTCGCAGTTTAAACCCGACCTGCTGTGGTTTGACGGCGACTGGGAACACAGTGCCGAAGAGTGGGGCGCGGCTAGCCTAAGCGACACGCTGCGCGCCTGGCATCCCCCCGTGCTGCTCAACTCCCGTATCAACGGCTACGGCGACTACGCCACACCCGAGCACAACGCACCCATCGTTCCACCGGAGGGCGCCTGGGAATTGTGCATGACTATGAACGACTCGTGGGGCTATCAGGACAACGATCACAACTATAAGACGCCCTACCAACTCATTCGCATCTTCGCCGACGTTATCGGCGGCGGCGGCAACCTGCTGCTCGACATCGGCCCGCGCGCCGACGGCACCATACCGTCTGAGCAGGTGGATATCCTAGAGGAGATGGGGCGGTGGACGCACAAGCACAGCGAGGCCATTTACGGCACTGGGGCCGGCCTTCCATCGGGTCATTTCTATGGACCGACCACGCTGTCGGCCGACCGCCAGACGCTCTACCTCTTTGTGCCGCATACGTCGGACAAACCCATCGTTGTGCGCGGTCTGAAAAATCACGTCAACCGCATACGCATCGTCGGCAACGGCACTAAAATCAAGGGCCAGATTCTCGGCAAGCAGTACTGGAGCTCGGTGCCGGGCATTCTCTATATCAACGTGCCGCCCGGCGAGGCCGACGAAACTATGACCGTGATTGCCCTACAGCTCAAGGGCGAAGTCGACCTGCACCGCTGATTGGAGGCCCAAAACAGATGACCACTCGCATACTCTTTGTCGGAAATAGCTTTACGGCGCGCAACAGCCTGCCCGACCTGCTAGCGCAGCTAGTAGAGGCCGGAGGCAAAGGCGCGCTAGAGTGGAAATTAGTCAGCGCCGGTGGAGCCTCGCTCCGGCAGCATTTCAACAAAGGCGACGTCGCTGCGCTGCTGCGCGATGCGCCTTGGGATTCCGTGGTGCTGCAAGAACAGAGCACGCTGCCAGCCAAGAACGCCGCCCGCATGGGCGATAACGTGCGCGACTTGCACGCGCTCATCAGACAGGCCGGTGCCCGCACGGTCTTGTACATGACTTGGGCGCGCGCCGATGCGCCCGAGACTCAGACGGCGATCAGCGCCGCCTATGCCGAGAGTGGACAGCAGGTAGGCGCTACGGTCGTGCCGGCGGGACTAGCCTGGCAGTTCTGCCTAGCGCAGGAACCGCAGATTGTCCTGCACGACAGAGACGGGAGCCATCCCGCGCTAGCCGGCAGCTATCTGGCGGCCTGCGCATTCTACAAGGTGCTCTTTGCCGGTCGCGCAAAGAAAATACCCACGCTGGATATCGCCGTGCCCAAAGCGGAACAACTCGCACTACAGGCGTGCGCACGGCAGGCCGTCAGCGCGTTCAGAAAGGGTGCATTTTAGCTATGCCCACGCAGACGGCCTGTGCCGTTATACGAGACGACGATGGACGCGTTCTTATGACGCAGCGCGAGGATTACGAGGTGTGGTGTCTGCCCGGTGGACACGTCGAAGACGGCGAAGCGTTAGCGACAGCCGCCGAGCGCGAAGTTCGCGAGGAGACCGGTCTGCGCGTTGAGATCACCCACCTCGTGGGCATCTACTCGCGCCCCACATGGCGCACCGGCATACACTCGGCCTGCTTTGCCGGCCGAGCGACCGGCGGACAGCTGTGCGGACAGCCCGAAGAAGTGGTCGACCTGCGCTTTTTTGACCCCGAAAGGCTACCCGACGACGTATTCGCCGGCCATGAGTTGATCGTGCGCGACGCGCTGGCCGGCGTGCGTGGCACGACCGCCATTCTGGACAGCAAGTGGCCCTTTACCTCGGACCTATCTACTGAGGCCATCTACGCGATGCGCGATGCTTCCGGTTTGTCTCGCCGCGACTTCTACGTGCAGCACTTTGGCCCGACCGGCTCAACTTCACTGCGACGCACCACCACATAGGAACCCACGCCTTGATCGACCGGAGGGAAATTATATGTTCTGTGCTGTATTGACCCATGACCCCGTACACTCCAAAGGAGTATAGCCCCTATGAGCGCAACGCTGATGGAATTCTATCTACCGCTGAAATCACTGCACATCATATCGGTCGTACTCTGGATGGCAGGCCTGATTTACCTTCCATCAATTCTGGCCCACCACAGTCGCGTAGCGGCAGATTCTGAAGCCGCTCAGTCCTTTGCCGATATTGAGCGACGCCTGCTGCGCGCCCTCATGAACCCCGCCATGGCACTGGCGTTTATCACGGGTATTGCGCTCATCATCGGCACCGGAGCCGGCGGACCGGGAACGGGCTATTGGATGCACGTCAAGCTGCTGCTCTTGCTCCTGCTGGCGGGTATGCACGGCATCATGTCGGCCAGCCGCAAACGATTGGAGCGAGGCGAAAATCAGAAGAGCGAAGATTTTTTTCAGCGTCTGGCCGTAGCACCCGTCGTCTTTCTCGTCGTTATCGTACTGCTCGTCGTGGTAAAGCCGTTTTAACGACTATTTTCACCGATTAACTAGCCAAACCATTTACCTGACACCCTTCGCCTTGCCACTGGTGCACACGCGGCATCGCTCGTACTTTTGGTATGCTTACTATATAACCCACTGAAGGATACCATGGGCAAAGAACAGCTGTCTCCAGCACTTTTTATTGGCGTTCAGGGCGAAGACATCATCTCCTTTGGATCGGGCCAACCCGATCTCCCGCCACCAGAAGCCGTATACAAAATCCTGCCGCACTATCGAGATTTTAAGTACGGCCTTATTCAGGGAATGACCGAGCTTCGCCAAGCGCTAGCGCGACAGTACCCCAGCTCTACGGCCGATAGCTTTGTAATTACCAACGGCGCATCCGAGGCCATCGACCTCGTGCTACGCGTCATATCCCAGCGAGATAACGGCAAGAAAAACCGGGTACTCGTGGCGCGGCCCTACTACTACTCCTACCCGCATATGGTGCGTTTCGCCGGCATGGAACCCGTCTTCACTGATTCTATTGACGGGCGCATCGACATAGAGGACTTCACGGAGAAAGTGCAGGACTGCAAGGCGGTCATAATCAACTCGCCCTCCAACCCCACCGGCCGCGTCGAGTCGATTGAGACCTTAAAGAAGATTGAGGCGATTACCAGCGAGCTCGGCGTCTACGTGCTGTCTGATGAGGTCTACAAAGACCTCATGTACGTGCGCGAAAACTACCTGATCCAAGGACCGCACGTCGTCACCATCAACTCATTTTCCAAGACGTTTGCCATGTGCGGCTTCCGCGTTGGCTACCTGTGGTCGCTCGACCAAGATTTGGTGCGTGAGGC
>CALDFW010000192.1 GCA_937942165.1 uncultured bacterium
AAATCATAGACGAGGATGCACTGGCACGCCTCGACGCGGTTAACCTCACCCTCCATCAGGCCGTAACGCTGGCATCTATCGTAGAGCGGGAAGCGCAGGCGGCCAGCGAGCGTCCTCTTATTGCGGGCGTTTTTCTGCGCCGCCTGGCCTTAAATCGCCGACTCGAATCGTGCGCAACGGTTGAATACGCGCTGGGCGTGCACAAAAAGCGTCTAACCAATGCCGATCTGCGGGTCCAATCTCCGTTTAATACCTATCGCCACCGCGGGCTGCCCCCTGCCCCCATTGGCAACCCGGGTAAGGCCGCGCTCATAGCCACTTTAAATCCAGAAAAAACGGAGTACCTCTACTTTGTCGCTCGAGGAGACGGCACCCATATATTTAGCCGCACGAACACCGAGCACGAAGCGGCAAAGCGGCGGATAAGACGGCTCGAAAAGAGCAAGCAACTCAACTGATCCGCTTGACGGTACGCCACACATACGGTTATATATAGCACGCTCTCCCCCGGACTAATATTCCTAACTCCCGCGAAGTCATCAGGCCATTCTATGTCTATTCTCGAACAGCTCAATCCGGCCCAGCGCGAAGCTGCGGCCGCTACAAAAGGCCCCGTTCTCGTCCTAGCCGGTGCCGGATCGGGCAAGACCCGCGTCCTGACCTATAGGATTGCCCATCTCATACAAGAGCAGGGCGTAGCCCCTTGGAATATTCTCGCCGTAACGTTCACCAATAAGGCGGCCGGTGAGATGCGCGAACGCGTAGAACACTTGGTTGGTGACCTGGCAAATGAAATTTGGATCGGCACCTTCCACTCTATATGTGCCCGCCTCCTCCGATACGAAGCGGAGCATTTTGGACTAGATCGCAGTTTCAGCATTTACGACGAAGATGATCGACGAGCCGCAATGCGCCGCGTATTCGAGGCTTATAACATCAATGATAAAGACCTGACGCCCCGCTCTGTGATTGCGCAAATAAGCCGTGCGAAAAACGCCATGGTCGATCCAATGACCTTTGCCAGCGAGGCGGGCCAATCGGCCAATAAAAAGCTTATTGCAGACCTCTACACGGCATACGAGGCGGATTTACGGCGAAACAATGCCTTGGACTTTGACGATTTATTGGTTGAGACGGTGCGTCAGTTCGACAATCATCCCAACGTTTTGGAGAAATACCAGCAGCGCTTTCACTATGCGCACGTAGATGAATATCAGGATACCAACCGACCACAGTATATGCTTTGCCGACAGCTGGCGGACCATCATCGTAACCTCTGCGTCGTCGGTGACGACGACCAGTCAATTTATCAGTTCAGGGGAGCCGACCTGCGCAATATACTCGACTTTGAGCGCGATTATCCCGACGCACAGACCGTCAGGTTAGAGCAGAATTACCGATCCACCAAGCGCATTCTAGAGGCCGCAAACCAAGTCATAGCCAACAACAAGGACCGCAAGGGAAAAGCGCTTTGGACCGACGGAGAAGAGGGCCATTTAATCGAGCTAGTCCAGTGCGACACCGACCGTCGGGAAGCCCGCTTTGTCGTCGAATCGCTTCGTCAACTGACCGGCTCGGGCGGGTACGCGCCTGGAGATGCTGCTATACTCTACCGCACCAACGCCCAGTCGCGCGCCCTTGAAGAAGAACTGCAGCGGTCCGGCCTACGCTATACTATCGTCGGCAGTATTCGTTTTTACGAACGCCGCGAAATAAAGGATGTATTGACCTATTTACGCCTCTTAGCAAACCCCGCTGACGATGTTGGCCTACGGCGAATTATCAACGTTCCCAGGCGCGGCATCGGCGATACTTCACTCGATTATGTGCAGCGCCATGCGCTCAACAACGGCTTAAACCTCTTCACAGCTATCGGTCAACTCGATTTCGTAGAAGGGCTCAATGCCCGAGCGAGAAAGCAGATAGCAGCCTTCAGAGACATCATGGAGGACCTTTCTGCAGCTCGGAAAACTGCTCAACTTGCCGAACTCGGCCAGCTCGTATTCGAACGCAGCGGCTATTTACAGATGCTGCGCGATGAGAATACGCCAGAAGCCCAGATGCGCGAGGAAAACGTCGAACAGCTGATCGCTTTTATGACCGAGTTTTCCGATACGCGGGAAGAGGCTACGCTCGAAGCGTTCCTTGAAGAAATTGCCCTCATGTCCCCCATGGACGAAACAGAGGGAAACGGCAATGCCATCACCCTGATGACGCTGCACAGCGCTAAAGGCTTGGAATACCCCGTTGTGTTTATGTGCGGCATGGAGGAAAACCTGTTCCCTACAGCGCGATCGGTCGAAGAGAGCCGCCGCGATCCACAGGCCATAGAGGAAGAACGCCGCCTGTGCTACGTCGGCATAACCCGGGCCCGTGAACGGCTCTACCTAACCTATACCAATCGGCGCTACGCCTACGGAAATATGATAGACTGCGATCCGTCACGCTTCTTACAGGAAATCCCAGACGAGCTATTTTCAGTAAAACGCGAGGTCGTCGATTTTAATCCCCGCATGAGAAAGCCGGGACAGACTCGATTTGGCACCTCATCCCAGCGGGAAAGCAATCGGTCGGGCCAGCAGGTGCGAAAAAAGGTAGTAGAGAAGAAAATGCCAAAAGGCGTTCACTATGAATGGGACGCCCCCAAACAGGCATCCGAAGACCTCTTCTCTGACCTCGTTGATCAGGACGATTTTTTAGCGGTCGGCCAATGGGTACGACACGCCTCGTGGGGCAAGGGACAAATCGTTGCCCGAGACGGACAGGGAGAAAATATGAAGCTCTCTATTCGATTTGGCCCCCACGTAAAAAAAGTTGCCGTGGCCTATGCCCAACTGGAACCGGCCTAGCGTGAGCGGCTCTCCTGTCCACGCGGTACTTCTCGCTGCCGGGCGCGGCAAACGCCTAGCCCCTCACACCGACCGCGTGCCCAAACCGCTTCTTTTGTTTAACGGCCGACCTCTACTTGAATACGCCCTCTATCACCTAAAGCAGGCCGGCGTGCTTCACATCCTTATCGTGGTAGGCTATCTCGGTGATAGGATTCGGTCCCATTTTGGCAACGGACAAAGGTGGGGCCTCGATATCGCCTATGTAGAACAGGGCTCAGTTCCCGGAACGGGCGCCGCGGCTCTGCTCGCAGAACCTTTTGTCGAAGGGCATCCCTTCTTTCTAGGGTGGGGCGATATCCTTGCGGCGGAGGCCGAATATAAGCGCCTATTTTCGCTTTTTGCAGAGGAATCCTACGAGGGCGTTATGCTTCTTGAGCCGGTAGACAACCCCCAGAATGGAGCGGCCGTAGATGTCGTCGATGGACGCGTCGTTTCCCTTGTTGAGAAGTCGGCTGAGGCCCGAGCCCCGTGGAACCAAGCCGGCCTATCTATATACACTCAATCCAT
>CALDFW010000193.1 GCA_937942165.1 uncultured bacterium
GAGGTCGAAATATACGGATCGCCCCGTTTCTCGCTACTCCACACGCACGTCTCGTCTGGGCGTTTTAAATGCTCAGGTCGCGCACGACGTATTCGTCTACTTCAACGCCTAGACCGGGTCCTTGCGGCACCTGAATATAGCTATCGCGCTGGTCAAAGGGCTTGGAGCACACCTGTTGGCGAATGGTGCTGGGCGTGCGGTCAAACTCCATTACCGGTTCCTGTGCGTAGGGCTGTGGGTCACGTGCGGTGGGACAGGGCGGCAGCGTGGCCGTTAGGTGTAGCGTAGCGGCGATCATAATGGGCGATCCCCACACGTGCGGGTTCACTTGGACGCCGTGCGCGTTGGCCATGGCACAGATGCGCGCCATTTCTGTGATCCCGCCACAGTGCATGATGTCTGGCTGGGCGATATCGTACGCGCGGCGCGCCAGATAGTCTTTAAACTCGAATCGCGTGCGCAGGTTCTCCCCGCCGGCAATGGCCATCGGCAGCGCGTCTTTGACCTGTAGGTAGGCCTCTATGTCCTGTGCGTTGACCGGCTCTTCAAACCACATGAGGTCCAGCTCGGCCAGCTTGTGGCCGATGCGAATCGCGGTCGTCGCGTTGTATGCCTCGTTGGCATCGACCATGAGACGCACGTCAGGACCGATGGCCTCGCGCAGCGCGCGCACGCGGCGCACGTCCTCTTCCACGGTTAGACCGCCGACCTTGGTCTTCATGCCGGTGAATCCCTGCTCTACGTAAGAGCGCGCCTCGTTGAGCAGCCGGTCGGGAAACTCGCCTTCCGTGTAGTAGAGCCCCGTTGCATAGACGGCCACGCGATCGCGCACCTTGCCGCCGAGCAGCGCGTGCGCGGGTAGGCCAGTGGCTTTGCCGGCCAGATCCCATAGCGCAATGTCGATGGCACTCAGCGCGCTGCCGGCTAGGCCGACAAAAATATTGGCGTTGTAAAGCGCATGGAACATACGCTCCCACAGGCCGGCCCGCTGCATAGGGTCACCGCCGATAATTAGGGGTGCAAGCAGTTCGTCAATGAGGGACGCAGCGGCGCCCTCTCCCCAGCCGACGAGTCCGTCCTCCGTGGTGATCTTTACGAGCGTCGTGGCGCGCTGATCGACCCAACCCTGCGACCAGCCAAAGGACGGCTCTATATCACAGCGTAGATTAAACGTTTCGACAGATGCAATCTTCACGTATTATGGTCTCCCGAGGTACGTGGGTGCGTGCGATAAGCTGCAGTAGAGTACGCTTGACACGAGGATAGAGCAAGCATATCGTGCTTGCTAAAATGTATCTGGAACCGTAAACGCACGTGCGTTGGGAGAGGGGTTTGCGATGAAAATCACAGACGTGAAGCTCAAGATACTCGAAGACCCGCAGCAAAGGGCAGTGAGCGGACATGAGATTGCTCAGGTAGCAGGTCTGCGCCGCATTCAGTATACCCATCGAGGTCGCTCAGGTGAGCCGGCAGAGTGCAATGTTCGGCAGCACTTCGTGGAAGTGCATACGGATGAGGGCCTGATGGGGCGCTGCACTACTACGATGGATGCGCATCAGGTTGACATTGTGCGCTACCACGCCGTGGGGCGTTCTCCGTGGGAGAGGGAAGCGCTTTTCCAGCAGTTTCACAAGGGCACGCGCTGGGTCTATCAGCCGCCGGGCTGGTTTGGCGACTTTGACAACTGTCTGTGGGAGATTCTCGGCAAGGCCGCCGGATTGCCGGTCTATGCTCTCGTGGGGCGTGTACGAGCGCGTCTGCCGGTGTATCTGACGGGAGGCGATATGGACGTCGAGGGGTATCTGCGTCAGATAGAAGGCGGTAGAGAAGTGGGTATTCAGGCCTATAAATTTCACTCGTATAAAGGAGGGAAGGCGGATATTCCCATCTACCGGACCGTGCGCAGTGAAGTGGGCCCCGACTATGCGCTGCTTACGGATCCCGTGTGTTCGTACGATTTGCGCGAGGCGATTGAGGTGGGCCACGTATTGGAAGCGTTGGACTTTGTTTGGTTGGAAGAGCCGATGCACGAGCAAAAGATGGATCAATATCAAGAACTGTGTCGCGAGCTAACGATTCCCGTAGTGGGGACAGAGATGTTGATGCACGATATGGGTCTGACATCGCAGTGGCTGATTCAGGGCGCCACCGATCGCCTGCGCGGCAATGCGCGCCACGGAACGACGCAGGTGCTCAAACTGGCGCACATGGCCGAATTGCATAATACCCACATTGAGCTCAACGGGCAGGGCGGCCTCTTTGGACACATTCACGCCCATTTGGGCTGTTGCATAGACAACACGGATTACTATGAGTATTTCAATGCGGGCGGCGACGGTTTGCGAAAGGCCGGACAGCAGTGGGGTCTGCTTAACGCGCCGCTGATTGAGGACGGTCATATCGCGCCCAACGATCTGCCCGGCTGGGGCGCTGAGTGGGATGAAGACCAGTTCGCCAGCATGGTTGTGCAGGAGGCGTGAGACACGGGAAAAGAAAGGTGAACTCGTGAAGATAACGGCGGTAAAAACCTTTTTAGTAGACGGCGTATTTCGTCCGTGGGTCTTTGTTAAGATCGAGACCAGCGAGCCCGGCTTGGTGGGCTGGGGCGACTGCACGGACTGGGGCGCAGACGGGCCGATTGTTCGCACGGTCGAGCACTATGCGGAGCGCCTTATCGGTCGCGATCCCATGCAGGTCGAAGCCATTTGGTGGGATTTAGCCGCGGCTTCTGTTCGGCATACCGGCGGCCTCGCTTGGAAGGCGATGTCCGGCATCGACTCGGCCCTGTGGGACATTCGCGGAAAGGCGCTGGGTGCACCGGTGTGGCAGCTGCTCGGCGGCAAGCTGCGCGATCGCCTGCGCCTCTACTGGACGCACTGCGGTTCGATGCGCTCGCGCGGTCACGCTGCCGAGTTGGGCGTCGAACCGGTCGAGACGCTGGACGATCTGCGCGCGCTGTGCGACGAAGTGCACCGGCGCGGCTTCACGGCGATCAAGACCAACTTGATGGACCTGCAGGGCCTGCCCGAAGGCGGTCTGCCCAACTGGCAGCACAGCACGGCCGGTGACTGTCCGCCCTTTGTCGCGCGCAAGGCGGCAGCGATTATCGGCACGCTGCGCGAGGGCCTCGGTCCCGATGTGGGTATTGCGCTAGACGTGGCTTTTACGTTTAAGCTCGGTGGAGCGATTAAGCTGGCGCGCGCGCTGGAGCCCTACGACATGATGTGGCTAGAAACGGAGACTCTCGATCCGCAGGCGCTGCGCACCATTCGCGACTCGACGACAACTCCCATATGCACCGGGGAGAGCCTGTTTGGCACGCATCAATACAGGCCTTACTTAGAGCTACACGCCATGGACGTAGCGATGCCCGACTTGGCGTGGAACGGTATAACAATGGGCAAGAAGCTGGCCGACCTAGCGCACGCCTACGATGTGCTCTTTGCGCCGCACAACTGTCACAGTCCGATCAATACGCTGGTTTCGGCGCACGTTTCGGCGACAGTGCCCAATTTTTACGTGCAGGAGCTAGACGT
>CALDFW010000194.1 GCA_937942165.1 uncultured bacterium
AAGACCCATGCGAACTGCACAATCTCTACGCCGATCCCAGCTGTGCGCAGACCGTTTCCGCTATGAAGTCGGCACTTGCACAGTGGGCTCTTTTCAATGCGCCTTCTGCCATCCATCTCGACGAAGACGCACCCATTGTGCACACGGCCAACGCGCGCGCTCACGACGCTGGTCAGCGCCAAGCCATGCACGCCTATTTCGCCCAGCAGATGCAGAAATATCTAGACAGTTGAGTCGTTATTTTGGCGTGCGTTAACAGAGCACATCCGTCAGCACACGCTACCACCCGACCCGCACGACGAGGATTTTTACCATGAACATTACGCACGCCTTAGGTGAGCTCGGAGCTACGCCCGATGCGATCCGCGAAGAGCATCGCCGCGATTTAGATGAGAGAGGGTACACCCTGCTGCCCGGCATTATCGATACAGCGTGGCTAGAAGATCTGCGCACGCACTTTGAGGAACTCTGCCAGCGAGAAGGGCCGGGAGCTGGCATAGAAGTTCATCAAGAAAAGGGCACTCGCCGCCTGTCCGATCTGGTCAATAAAGGCGCTGTATTTGACCGCGTCTACACGCATCCCCAGGTACTGGCCTGCATACACCACGTGATCGGACGCGATTTCAAGCTCTCCTCGCTCAACGCGCGCGACGCACTGCCTGGCGAAGGCCTACAGGGGCTACACGCCGACTGGGGCGCCGACTACGACGGCCAATTTCACGTCTGCAATTCCGTTTGGCTGCTCGACGATTTTAACCGCGATAATGGCTGCACGCGCCTCGTGCCCGGTTCGCACAAAAAGCCGCATCCAAGCAATGCGCTAAACGATACGAGTGCACCGCACCCCGACGAGGAATACGTGATCGCACCCGCGGGTAGCGTAGCCGTCTTTAACAGCCATACTTGGCATGGTGGCACCATGAATACCAGCAGCGGCCTGCAGCGACGCGCCCTGCACTGCTACTACACCGCGCGCGAACATCGCCAGCAGCTCGACCAGCGCGCCTATCTGCGCTACGAGACCTTTAAACGCATCGCGCCCGCTGCGCGTTACATACTCGACGTAGACGTGGAGTGAGCGGACTCATCGGCGCCGTATGCAAAGCGGGCCGGAGGCATATAGGCCCCCGACCCGCTGCAAAGCACCTGATAACTCTTTACTAAATATACCCCGTCGAACCGTCAGGCCGCGTTGGACTCGAGCGCTCCCAGTGCACGTACTCATTCCCCTCAATCGCCTCTTCGTTGATCTCTACACCCAGTCCCGGACGGTCGGGCCGCAGTTCCAAATAGCCCTCTTTGGGCAGGTAGGGTTCGTCCACCCAATCATTCCATTCGGTGTCCGTCGGCAAGAGATATTCGAGAATCTTGAAGTTGGGCTGGGAAGCCGCGAAGTGCACGTTGACGGCCGTAGCCAAGGGTCCCATCGGATTATGGGGCGCGACGCTTACATAGTGCGCCTCGGCGATGGCTGCAATCTTACGCATTTCCAGCAAGCCACCGCAGACGCAGATGTCCGGCTGGATAATATCGGCTCCCTGACAGGCGAGCAGATCTAAAAACTCAAAGCGCGTGTAGAGCGACTCACCCGTCGCCAGCGGCACCTGCATCTGCGAACGCAGCTTAGACCAGGCCGGCATGTGTTCGGGACGCAGTGGTTCCTCGTAAAAAAACGGATCGTAGGGAGCCAGCGCATTGGCCAACTGCAGCGCCAAGACGGGCTCGAAAATCTTGGCGTGTGGATCAAAGGCGAACTCCCATTCCTCCGGCGTATTCTTGCGAATATCTTCAAAGTAGCGCGCCGCTTCACGACACACTAGGCCCCAGCGACTCGCGTCTGGATCCAGCTTATAAGGGCTCGTCTTGAAGGCAGTAAATCCGTAGTCCTCATGCAGTTTGTGCGCCTGTTCAGCAGCCTCTTGACCGTCGCGTCCACCAATGCCGCGGTAAATGCGAATCTTGTCGCGAACGGCCCCCCCCAACAGCATGTACACCGGCAGGCCCGCTGCCTTACCGGAGATATCCCACAGCGCGTGGTCAATCGCCGAAATCGCCGAAAGACCAATCCCGCCCGGCGGGAAACGGAACTGCTGCATGAGCTTCATCATAATAAACTCAATCCGCCGCGGGTCGATGCCCTTGATCAACTCGAAGCAATAGTCCACAACGGGCCCGACCGATAGATCGGGACCGATAGAATAGGCTTCTCCCCAGCCGCTAATTCCCTCATCTGTCTCAACTTTTACCAGCACGCGCGGGCGGCTGCCAAAGCGAGCTACAATAGGCTTGATAGCTGTAATCTGCATGCGTTTGCTCCTACTTGAAAAAGACTGGATACGCTTTGCCTTCGGCTTCGCGTTTGATCAGGTTGACCAATTCCATCGTATGATAGTCGCCCCACATGGCCGATTCACCGCAGGGGATCTTGCGCTTGGAAGGCACGTAGTCCCACCCGTTGGGCCGATGATATATAGCGTGCAGGGTGATACCCTGATGGCGCGCATCCGTTGACATATACGGCTCTTCCATCAGCGTCTGAGCTATTTTGAACGCCGCCGCGCGATAGCGACTTGCCTTGGTCTTATCGCCCTTGTTTGCGTAGTAATTGCCCAAGCGTAAGTAGCCTTGACCGCAAATGGCCGCCGCCGAACTATCGAGCGGCTCGACGTCGTTGTAGGGATCCGAAGAGACATGAGTAATCTTGCCGAAAGACGCTACGCCAGGTGCACCCGTATCCCAGAACGGGACGCCGTCGGCAAAGGAATGCTCTATGTGAAACTCCGCCGTAGCCAGCGCCGCTCTTTCCATCATGTCGACCAGAGCGGCCTTGCCACCAAACGGCTTGAGCGCTCCAGCTGAAAGGGTCTCAAAATATTCCAGCTGTTCGGCATATCCCAGCAGCACCCAAGCCAAACCGCGAGTCCACGTCGAGAAGGGCGCGTATCCCTGCTGAGTGCTCGCGCATCGGTACTGGCCGTCCTTCGTATTGAAAATCGACTCGTGCACTACGCGACCCGAAACGTCGTAGCTGTCGCGCCCTTCGCCATAGTACACGTTGTATTTGGCATTGCTAACCGCATGCTCGACGAGGCGGCCGAGCAGACTGATCGCCTTGTCCCCTTCGCCCATCAGCACGTGTCCAAGCTCATGGGCCAAGCCCAAAATACGCAGCGAACGCATGGTATCGGAAAAGAGCGAGTGCGGCCCGTTAAACGAGTGGATAAAGCCGTGACCGTAGGCCGTCTCGGTCCAGCGTGCAGCCTGGACAGCTCCCGATAGCTTAATCGCCAATTCGTAAAAGTCCAGCTCGCGCGGATCGTGCGGCAGCACGCCTTCGAGCATCAAGCGACGCAGGTTTCCATAGGTCGACAGATTATTAAAACCGTGATCGTGAACGCCAATATGTGAAACGTGAGGTGCCATGTGCGAAACGGTTTTTTCGCGACCTATGTCCA
>CALDFW010000195.1 GCA_937942165.1 uncultured bacterium
CACCACATGCGCGACCAGCTGTGCTCGCTACACGCAGACCTCGAAGTCGAAGTTGAAATCATTCGCACGGTAGGCGACGTAAATCGCGCTCCTCTGCGCAGCTTTGGCGGTCAGGGCGTTTTTACTAAAGAGTTGGAAAACGCGCTGCTCGACGGCCGAGTCGATCTGGCCGTTCACAGCCTTAAAGACTTGCCTACTCGCTTCCATGCCGACCTCGACATCATAGCCACGCCCCCGCGCGAGGACGTGCGCGATGCGCTGATTGCCGACGCTTCACACCCAACGCTTAGCCAATTGCCCAAAGGGGCCCTCGTCGGCACGGGCAGCCCCCGCCGACAGACCCAACTGCGCGCCCTGCGTCCCGACCTAAAGCTCACTGAAATACGCGGCAATCTCGACACGCGTATAGACAAAGTGAACCGAGGAGAATGCTCCGCTATCGTGCTCGCCGCGGCCGGACTCCACCGCTTGGGATGGCAGCATCACATCAGTGCCTACCTATCACCTGAGGAGATGTTGCCAGCAGCCGGACAGGCTGCCCTCGGTTTACAGATGCGCCGCGACCATCCGCTCAGAGAGCGCGTTGCCGCACTGGACGACGCCGAGACCCATCATTCCGTGCGCGCCGAACGCAGCCTCCTGCGCGCTCTGCGCGGGGGCTGCCACGCACCCGTAGCAGCATGGGGCCGCATTGAAGATGGTCAGCTAGTATTGGACGGACGCGTGGGCCACTCCAGCGGCACCCCCCTGCTGCACGCTCAGCTCAAGGGCGCCGTAGGCGAGGATGAAGCGCTCGGTATTGCACTCGCAGACGAGCTGCGTGCGCTTGGCGCAGACGAGATCATCGAAAGCGCCCAATGAGCGACGTCTCGGCCTCTGCTGGAATCGTCTATATCGTCGGCGCTGGCCCGGGCGATCCCGCTCTCATAACGCTCAGAGGAGCGCAAGCACTCCGCGAAGCAGACGTGGTATTCCACGACGAACTTCTCGACCGCCGCCTGCTCGACCTAGTCTCTCCTAGTGGCGAACTAGTCTACGTCGGGAAAAGAGGGGGACGCGCCAGCAGCACGCAGCAGTCAATCAACGAACAAATCGCCGAGCGAGCGCGCGAGGGACAGGCCGTCGTGCGCCTCAAAGGGGGAGATCCCCTGGTCTTCGGACGCGGCGGCGAAGAAGCCCTGTACTTAAAGCAGGCGGGAATCCGTTTTGAAATCGTTCCCGGCATATCGGCCGCTTCCGGTGCCACGGCCTATGCGGGCATTCCCCTCACCCATCGCGGCACCGCTTCGGCCGCCGTCATCGTTACCGGCAACGAAGACCCTGAAGCTGAAACCTGCTCTGTAGACTGGCCAGCCCTGGCACAGCTCGATGCAACGCTAGTCGTCTTCATGGCCGCGCGCACGCTGCCGGCCATCTGTCGCACTCTGGTGCGGCACGGCCGCGCCAACACTACGCCCGCTGCCGTCATCCAATGGGGAACGTGGACTCGTCAGAAAACGATAGAAGGCACGCTGGACACGCTGGCCGAAAGGTCGGCTGCAGCCGGTATCGCGTCCCCCGCGCTCATTGTCGTTGGAGACGTGGTCACACTGCGTAATCAGCTCATGTGGCGAGAGCATAAACCGCTCTTTAGCCGACACATCTTAGTGACGCGTAGCAAAGAGCAAGCAGGTGACCTGAGCGAACGCCTAGCCGCAGCAGGCGCGCAGGTGCACACCCTGCCGCTGATAGAACTAGCAGAACCAGACGACTCCAGTCCGCTCGATAGGGCAATCAGCTCCCTAGCCGACTGGGACTGGCTGCTCTTTACCAGCGCCAACGGCGTCAAATTCTTTTTTAATCGCCTCCTGCATCTGCAGCGCGATGTGCGCGCCCTATCCCACCTACGCATCGCTGCCGTCGGCACTAAAACGGCTCAATCTTTAGCCGAGCGCGGCATCCGCGCAGACCTCGTTCCCACGGATGCATCTCAGCGCGGATTGATCCATGCGTTTTCAAACCTCGCAGTAGAGGGACTCCGCTTCCTCTTTCCAACTTCTGACCTAGGCCGCGCAGAACTGCCCGACGCCCTCACGGCGCGAGGAGCTCAGGTAGAGCAGGTTATTGCCTATCAAAATAGAGCACCTGAGATCGATAAGACGATTTCACAGCTGGTCGGCAACGATCCGATTGATCTGGTCGTCTTTAGCAGCCCTTCCGCTATCTACCATGCATACGAGGTGCTCGGAGAGCGAGAGGCCAGCGCTTTGCTAGGCCAAAGCACCATTGCCTGCTTGGGCTCAACTACGGCCGCTGCTGCACGCGCACGCGGCCTCAGGGTAGAGGTGCAACCGGAACAGAGCAGCACGCCCAATTTGGTAAAAGCGATCTGCGCTCATTACAGCGCTCTTTAACCCCGTCTGATCCTTGACATCTAGCCGAGATGATCGCTAAGTTTTCGAGCCAGTCCACAGGCAAAAAACCCAATTGAGCAATATCATGGCACTGCAGACCCACTTTGATTATCGCAGCCCGACGCGCATCGTGCACGGGACCGGATCCCGCACTCAACTAGCTGATTTTCTCAGCGAAGAAAAGCCGCTGGTAGTCACAGACAAAGGCTTGGTAAGCGCTGGAGTCGTCGACAGCGTGCTCGACGTCCTCACGCGAGCTGGCATAGATTTTGTACTCTACGATGGCGCCCTGCCCAACCCGCCTGCCCGCTGCGTGCACGCCGGCGAACGGCTCTACAAAAAAGCACAGTGCACCGCCATCGTAGCCGTCGGCGGCGGATCCCCCATGGACGTAGCCAAAATGATTGGGGTCGTCGCCCGTCACGGAGGTCGCATCGAGCGCTACCTCGGCGCCAACAAGGTACCGGGAGTCATTCCACCGCTGTACTGTCTAGCCACGACGTATGGAACGGGAAGCGAGGTAACGCCCTTTGCCGTGCTGACCAATCCCAAAACGCAAAATAAAGACCCCGTGATCAGCTGGCATATTGCACCACTCGTTGGCATTCTGGATCCCGAACTCTGCGCGGCGCTGCCCCTTTCGGTCGGGGGCCCCACAGGTATGGATGCCCTGACGCACGCCATCGAGAGCTACACCAATCTATTGGCCAATCCAATTACCGAGGGACTCGCGCTACAGGCCATCGGCCTTATCGGCGCCAACCTGCGCCTAGCCTGTGCCAACGACCATGAGATCAGAGCGACCGAAAATATGCTCATCGCCTCTATGCTCGCGGGCATGGCCTTTTCGCAAACCCGCTTGGGCAACGTGCACGCCATGTCTCATCCGGCCGGAGCCCAGTACGGAATTCACCACGGTCTAGCTAACGCGATCTTACTACCTTATGTAATGGAATTCAACCTGCCAGCACGCTTGGAGAAATTCGCCCAGATTGCCGAAGCGCTCGGCGCCGATACCAGCGGCATGGATCTGCGCGAAGCGGCCCAAGCAGCGGTCGATGCCGTGTGGGAACTCAACGGCGATTTGCGCATTCCAACCAAGCTGAGCGCCTACGGCGTGAAGCGAGCCGGCATCAAGCGCATGAGCGCAGCCGCCATGACCAGCGGCAACGTGACGGTCAATCCACGCAAGACGGAGCAGGCCGATATCGAAGCCCTCTTTAGCGAAGCCATATAGGAGTCCACTATGTCCTTTCCCAACATGTTGCGCATACGGCAGCACTTTGATGCACCGACGGTAGAAGACATTCCCGCAGCCGTCAGCGAAGAAATCACTCGACTCAACCTGAGTGCACGCGTCAAGCCGGGCCAGTCGGTCGCCGTTTCCGTAGGCAGCCGCGGCATTAACAACATCGCGCTCATAACCAAGTCGCTCGTCGAGGAATTAAAGGCGCTGGGACTCGAACCCTTTCTCGTTCCTGCCATGGGCAGCCACGGTGGCGGCATTGCCGAAGCGCAGCGCGAGATTATAGAGGGCTACGGAGTCACGGAAGAATACGTCGGCGCACCCATCAAGGCGAGCATGGAAACGGTGCAAGTCGGCCAGACCGAAGACGGCGTGCCGGTCTTTTTTGACAAATACGCTTTTGAAGCCGATCACGTCGCCGTCGTCGGACGCATCAAGCCCCATACGGATTTTGTCGGCGAAATAGAGAGCGGCCTGCACAAGATGATGCTCATCGGACTGGGCAAGCATAAGGGCGCTGCGCTCTACCACCAGGCCATCGTTCACTACAGCTTTGATCGCATTATCCGCTCTGTTGGCCAACAGGTCATCGACCAATGTGGGGTCCTGCTGGGATTGGGCATTGTCGAAAACCAATACGACCAAACAGCTCTGCTCAAAGGCGTCGCGCCCGAAGAATTTGTCGAGCGCGAAAAAGAGCTGCTCGTCCTAGCGAAAAAGTGGATGCCGCGCCTACCTTTCGACCACGTAGACTTGCTTATTGTCGACGAGATTGGTAAAAACATCTCGGGGGCAGGCATGGATACCAACGTCGTCGGGCGGAAGTTTCACGACAACCACGCCGCCGAGAAGGAATACCCCAAAGTAACGCGCATTCTCGTCCGCGGCCTGACGCCAGAGACCCACGGCAACGCCTCGGGCATTGGCACGGCCGAGTACGCGCATCGACGGGCCGTTGAAGAAATGGATCGCGAAATCACCTACATCAACTGTATGACGGGCAACCATCCATCGGGCGCCCATATACCACTCTATTTCGACACGGATCAGATATGCATTGAAAAGGCCTTGCAAACGGTCGGCTTGCGCGAACCTGGCGAGGAAAAAATCATGCGCATACACAATACGCTAGACCTGGGCGAACTGCTCGTCTCGGAGGCGTATAGAGCAGAGGTTGAAGCGCGCGAGGATCTCTCGATTGTCGAGGAGGCCGCCCCGATGCCCTTTGATGCCAGCGGCGATTTGCCGCTACATTTCTAACCATCTCCGAGAAGAGGATAAACCCTATGGAGCTGCCCGCAGGCGACTATATAGGCATGCGTCGCGACGAGATCGATACGCCTGTCTTACTCGTTGACCTAGATGCACTCGACTCCAACATAGAGAAGATGGCCGCCCATTTTCGCGAGACCGGAAAGCATCTGCGTCCACACAGCAAATCGCACAAGACGCCGGCCATTGCACATCGACAGCTCGAAGCAGGCGCTCTGGGCATTACCTGTGCCAAACTCGGCGAAGCCGAAGTAATGGCCGACGCCGGCATACGCGACATCTTGATCGCCAACGAAGTCGTGGGTGCTAAGAAAATCGAGCGACTGATGCACTTGGCCACGCGCTGCGACATCATGGTCGCCGTTGATCATCCCGCCAACTTGAATGCACTCAACGCCGCCGCCGCCGCGAGCGACGTCTCTCCGAGAGTCCTTGTCGAGGTTAATATCGGACACAATCGCTGCGGCGCAGCGCCGGGGCAAGCCGCAGTTGATTTAGCACGGCAGGCGCAGAACGCATCTCACCTTCGCTTTGCCGGCATTATGGGCTACGAAGGACACGTAGTAGACCTCGAAGATGGCGCAGAGCGCGAGGAAAGAGCAAGCGAGTGCCTGCAGCGACTCGTCGACGCCCGCGCCGACATCGAAGCGGCCGGCATAGCCGTCGGCATCTGCTCCTCTTCGGCTACGGGCGACTATTACATCAGCACGCGCTTTGACGGAATCACGGAAGTCCAAGCTGGATCGTATGCACTCATGGACGCGGCCTATGGGCGGTTGGGGCTCGGTTTCGAAAACGCCCTCACCGTGCTTACCACCGTCGGGAGTCGCCCAACCTCCCATCAGGTAATAACCGATGCTGGACTAAAGTCTCTTACGCCAGAGCACGGCTTTCCCCTCGTAAAAGACCGCAACGATCTCGAATGTCACGCTCTCTCAGAAGAGCACGGACGCCTGCGCACGCTCGACGGAGCCGACTGCACCGATCTTCAGGTAGGCGATCTACTCGAGTTTATTCCAGGACACGGCTGCACCACGGTCAACCTACACGACTACCTCTATGCCATGCGCGGCGGCCAGCTCGTCGACGTGTGGCCAATTGCCGCACGCGGCAAAGTGCGCTAGGCCCATACGCGCTATCCAACCAGCTAACTGATACTCAGAGAGAAACCCCTGGATTTGTTTCTCACTGGAGGTTGTTCCATGCACTACGCTCTCGCACTCCTCTTAGTCGTCGTATGTCAATCGGCAGCAGCCGATCAAATACGCATCACGACCACGCAGGACTGGAATCGCTGGCAGCGACCCGGCGACGCGCTCTCCGTTGAAAACGGCACCCTGCGGCCCGGCTTTATTCGCCGCGACATTAATGCCGTCGCCAACGCAGTCCGGTTTGGCGGGGGTATCCACGGCGTAGGGTCTAACCCAACACGGGCCGGCAACCTCATTGATGGCGATAGGACAACCTACTGGGCTCCCGACCCCAGTGCCCCGCTAGAAGACTGGTGGATCGAAATCGACCTCGGACGCGCGGTGTCTGCTCAACGCATTGAGCTGCAGTTTATCGAAGGCAGCGCACCGCTAGAATTTTTCCGCATCCTCACCTCAGATGGCGAACCCTTTTTCAACAACGCCAACTCCGTCATACCCGGATCTCTGCGCTACAATAAGAGCACGAGCTACAGCTTTAACACCGAGAACACCGTGGTCATCGACTTTGAGAAAAAGCCTCTCCAGTATATCCGCATAGAGGCCGATCGCATCCAGTCCGATCCCGACATCCGCCTAGGAGAAGTGAGCGTCCAGAGCATAGGAGACAATATTTCTCTCGGAATCTGGGAGCGCGGGGGCGGCGTCAGCATCGTCTCCGAAGTGGGATCGACCTTTGGTCGCGAGCTAGTCGAGAGCGTGGGTATCAGCAACACGCTGGTCGACGGCGATATCACAACCTATTGGGGCACCGTGCACCGGGGCGGCTCGGGCGCGCAGCCCGAACAGCAGTTTGGACAGTTCGAACTCGACCTAGGCGCGCTCTTTTGGGTCGATACCGTGCGCATGCTCGGCGATGGTTCGGGCATTGCTCCGGGCCGCGGCGCCGGCTACCACAGGGGCGGCACGTTCAACTATCTCTGGTATCAATTCTACACGTCGGATGGATCTCGTTCGGTTGACGGCTCGCTGCGCTGGGAGCTGATGGGTGAATTGCCCTCCGATCCGCGCAACCTGCAGGGCATTGTGCACTTCGAGGAACACTTCCCACTGCGCAAAGTCCGTCACGTTCGCCTATTCTTCCCCATGTCTAACGGCATTCAGGCTTTTAATGGACGCATTGGAACAACGGCCGAGTGGCAGGTATTTGGCTACGGCCACCCAGCTGAAGCGGTTGCGGTCTCGCCTCTTTTCGACCTCCAATCCGTTCAGCATATCACCGCGCTGCACTGGGACGTAGACACCCCCTCTGGAGCCCGTCTAGAAATTCGCAGTCGCACGGGCAACGCGCTGCAAGAGACCTATGTCTTTTACGATAAAAACGGCAAAGCAGTCACTCAAAAGCGCTACGACAAGCTGATTCCTTCGTTTAGAGGAGCCATCGACACGCTGCGCACCCCCGGTGCCGATTGGAGCACGTGGAGTCGACCATACGACACCTCGGGGCAGCTCTTTCTCTCACCCGCTCCGCGTCGTTACGTTCAGCTGGAGCTGCGCTTTGTCTCAGAGAAACCGCTAGCTAGTGCAGCCCTAAACGAGCTGCGCATCGAGTACAACCAACCGCTGGCGCAGACTACCCGTGCAGAGATCTTCCCCCCTAGATCTGAGCCCGGTCAGACCGGTAATTTTACCTACTATCTGCGCGCAGAAATAGCTTCTTCTAGCCGCGGTTTTGACCAGATACAGATTGTCAGCAGCGCGGGCCTCTCCTTCGAAAGCCTGCGCATTGACGGGCAAACACAGGCCGTCGAAAGCGCCTCCATAGAACAGGGTATATTGCTTAGGCTGACCGAGCCGGTGCGACGCTCTGCTCTCGTAGAAATTGACTTCCAGAGCACGCTCTTTCTAAACCAGACGCGCTTTGACGCCTATCTTTATAACAGCGCATTGGGCCCACAGGTTCGCCAACCTGTCGACCCAGGCGATGCCGACGAGCGCATCGACAGCAGCGTTACCTTTGTCGCTCTGCCTTCTAACGATCGACTGCTCGACAACCTCACTCTCTCCTCGCCCGCGCTAACGCCGAACGGAGACGGTATTCACGACGAGGTTATCCTCTCTTTTGACCTGCTCAAGATAATAGATCCTCGCCCGGTTGAACTGACGGTGTACGACCTGGCTGGACGTCGCGTAGTCACAGCTTCGGAGACGTCCGTTTCGGCCGGCCGCATCAGCCTGCGTTGGGATGGTCGCACCCCTGGAGGTCAGCTCGTCTCGCCCGGAACGTATATACTGGGCATCCGGGTGCGCGGCGACGCCTATGAACGCGTGCAACACCGCATAGTGACCGTGGTCTATTGATAGATAATGCATACGACGCTGCGCAGAATGCCCATTATCAACCCACAGGAAGTTGAGCCATGACGATAAATAATGTGGACCGTTTCAAGGAAAAAATAGCGCGGGGAGAGCTCTGCGTCGGCACGACAGTCAGCTTTACCGATCCGGCTATCAGCGAGCTCATAGGCGATGCCGGATATGATTTCACCTGGGTCGATATGGAGCACTGTCCCATCGATATCCACACGGCCCTCGGCCACGTCATGGCCGTGCGCGGCACAGGCGCAGCCCCTTTTGTGCGCGTACCATCCACGGATCCCGTGCAAATAAAACCCATACTCGAACTGCACCCGGCCGCTATTATTGTGCCCCAAGTCCAGTCCGTCGCCGACGTAGAGCAGGTGGTTGCAGCCTGTAAGTACCCGCCCGTCGGAATACGGGGGTTTGGACCGCGCCGCGGTCGGCGCTTTGGCGGCCAACCCTATCCCGAGTATTTAGTCGATGCCGATGAACAGATCATGGTCATCGTGCAGATTGAACACATCCGTGCCGTCGAAGCCATAGACGAGATCTTGTCGGTTGAGGGCCTCGACGGGCTGTGTATCGGCTTTAACGACCTGGCCGGTTCCATGGGGCTCTCAGGTCAGGTCAACGATGCGCGGGTTATCGCCGCCGCAGAAGCAGTGCTAGAGAAGACGCGGCAGACAGATAAAACGATTGGCATCGCCATGGGACACGACCGCCAGGCCATTGCCCACTGGCTAGACCGAGGCCTGCAGTGGATTTCACTCGGCGGCGATTTCAACCTACTCTATGCCAAACTGCGAGAGATAGCAGAAGACGTTCGCACGCTGCCAAGATAATCCACCTGTGCCTTCTGTTTCCGTCCGGCCTCGAGCACCCCATTCCATAGAGCCCCGTCGTGTTTAGGCAAACGCAGTATGCAACCGTAGGCGATGGGCTGCGCTTGGCCTATGCCGACAGCGGTCAAAACAGCACACCGGCAATTCTCCTGGTACACGGCATCTTTGACCACAAGGGCACCTGGCGTTCGCTCGTCGAACACATGCCCGACGTCCGCTGCGTAGCCCCCGATCTACTGGGACACGGTCAGAGCGATCGCCCCTCGCTCTTTGACCTGCCGCCCGAGCAGCGCTACAGTCCGGATATGCAAGCCGCCTATCTGTCCCACGTTGTCGAGCGCATGGGACTCGAGTCGGTCGTCTTGGGAGGCTCTTCGCTGGGCGGCGGCATCGCCCTCCGACTCTTTTTGGACTACCCGGACATTCGCCGCCGCACGCGTGCGCTCGTGCTCTGTGCCGCTGCGGGTTATCGACAGCCTTTACCCGGATATATTCGCGAAATGGGAGGCTGGTTGGGCTCGCTGCTAAAGCATCCGCTAACGCGCTCCCTCTGTGAGAGAACCGGCTTGCTCTCACGCGGAGCGCAGCGCTCGGTCGCGCGCTGTTTTTTCGACGCAGGTAGGATCCCCCCACTCTTAGTAGAAGAGACGCTGGCTGCGCTAAGGGTGCCCAACGCGTTTATGGCGTATCAGCTCGCCGCGCGCAATATCATGCCACCCAACCTCCATCAACTCTCAGATCGCCTGTCTGAAATCAACGTGCCTACGCTGA